>CAXBKC010000029.1:0-16662 GCA_963975615.1 uncultured Oleiphilus sp. | reverse complement strand
CTAAATTCCAGTCTCCATTGTTAAATAATACTTGATGTGAGCCATAGGATCTCAGAAAGCGGGCATGCCGCTCGTTGAGCCAGTAGAAACGGTAAAGAAGTGAGGCCGTGAGGAAATTCTAAGCCTTAACAAAATATAGTGAATAATCACTATGCTTGGATTGCTCTTTTGCTATTTTTTGAAGATTTTTCTCAGCTAGAGCAGTCGAAATAGTTTTCCCGTAGTGATTTAACACTTTAGCTAAAGACCAGGTAGATGCATCGATTAAGTGAATAATATTGTCTATAAAGGTCTGCTCATTTTTTTGTTTAAACCAAGCTTCTCGACAGCCGTCTACAGAATAAAAATACTCTTCATGAATCAAATTAGACCAGTAGGCACTAGCTTTGTCCGACAAAATAGTCGAGCGAAGGGCTCTGATATTTGCAGAGGTATCTTTAAGGTCCTGATTATAAACTAAGTCACGGATATCAGCGCTTGCAGGGTCTAAAGGTTCAGATAGCTTAATGTTCATAACGCCTTCTTTGTGTAGGTTGCGTTCAATTAAGCTAAAAAAGTAAGGGCTTATAAGTTTTGAATCATGAGAAATAGATGCAAAGTGAATTGTGTTGTCATCATTTAAGAATTGTTCAGCAAGTGATGGTGGCCAGAAAACAACATTAGTAAGATTTTCTTCTGTGGCACGTAAATGGCATTCTGCTAGATTTTCTAAGTTACTTTCTACGGCTAGAATATCGACATCGTTAAAGTGATGCGCATATTCAAATGCTCTTTGTGCCGCATTCTTGCCCGCTACTAAAAGTAGAAGCCTTTCAGGCATTAAGGTTCCATTTAATTGAAAATTATTGACCAGCTCTTGTTTTAAAGACTGTTGGTTAAAAAAGTCTAGATTTTGCCAGCGAGGAAACGGAGCAGGCAAATCCTCTTTTGCGAATAAAAGTGTTTCTTTTTTTTCTGGGAATTGTTGTTTGAATGCTTCTCGATTGGCTCGTCGATAGAGCGCTACTTGCATAAGAGTTTGAAGGGCAGAAGGCCAGTCTTCTATGTCGATAGCAGTTAATTTGACGGCATAATTTTGCGAGAAAAACGCTTGATACATGCCAACGACTAATAAGGCACCAGAAACATCTTCAATAGTCCATTCATGATGAAGTGTATGAATCAAAAGTTGATCAAGATAATCTACTTTTTCTTGTTCTAGAGTGTCAGCAATTAGAGAATAATTATTCCGCTCATTA
Organism: uncultured Oleiphilus sp.; assembly: GCA_963975615.1. Taxonomy (GTDB): domain Bacteria; phylum Pseudomonadota; class Gammaproteobacteria; order Pseudomonadales; family Oleiphilaceae; genus PZPK01. The sequence goes on along the minus strand of CAXBKC010000029.1, from coordinate 15,424 downwards.
TAAACGCCAATGGCGATTGATAATACCTGAAGCTCATCCCTTAAAGTTCCCGTTTCTATGGACTCAAGCAAAATGGTTTGTCTGAGTAGCGCAATAAACTCATCAACATAAGGATCAGGGAGTGTGCAGTTCAATAGTGAAAAATAGATTAGCGGGTCTTCGGCAACAGTTTGTAGATCAATCATTGCGTCAGGATTTTCAAGATCATATTTTTTAGAAATTAAAGATGCTGCAAAGTGTCCTAGACGCTCATGGGGTAAGTCTGGGTGAGCAAATAAGGTAAATAAATCTAACTCTAATGCTTGTTGATATTGTTCAATTTTAATTTGAGAGCAGCAGCTAAGCATCCCTTGTAGAATAGGTTCGCTATCAAAACCATGATTAATCAGTGAGCGATAATGTAGGTAGGCGATATCAAAATTCTGTAGGGCATGATGAGCGCGCGCTACACCTAAAAATGCATTTTGATAAGACTTATCAACCGCTAAGGCTTTATTAAAGTAAATAATGGCAAGCTCGGGTTCTTCGGCAATAATATGCAAATACCCTTTATTGCAAAGATACTGGGTATTATCAGGTGAGTGGCTTAAGCACTTATCGAATAACGCGGAGGCTGTTTTAAGATTGCCTCGATCTAACTCTATTCGACCTAAGAGATTCATAGCGGGCGCATTATTTGGCGCAACGTTCATAACCTCGGTAATAAGCGTGAAGGCCTTATCTAAGGAAGTCTTTCGTTTATCTGAAGATGTTTCCGTGCTGTTATACATCTGGTATAGATCGTTTGCGTGAATAAGAAGACGCGCAATATCAGAACGTTCGGTTTCAGAAAATTCATTAACAACTGGTTTAAGCTTGGGTGTTAGAGTGCTCATTATAGGAAAACCTCTTCCGCTTTTTTATGATTTTGCTTGTTGTAATTAGATATAGCGAAAGTTGTGCCAATAAAGTTAATGTGCTCAATTGTTTAAATTACTCAAACTATTTGCCTGAGCATCCTATGCTTGTATAAGCTGTGTTTATTTAAGTATTAAAAAGGCCGTATATGAATATTCTTGTTACAGGGGGGGCTGGGTTCATCGGCTCGGCTTTGGTTCGGTTTTTGATTAGTGCCACGGAACATAATGTATTCAATGTTGATAAGCTGACGTATGCATCAAATCTAAAATCACTTGCACAGCTACAAGATAACGCTCGATACTCTTTTATTCAGGGTGATATATGTGACAGGAAATTATTAGATGACATTTTTGACGCATTTAAACCTGATTTAATAATGCATTTGGCTGCTGAGTCTCATGTCGATAAATCAATTGGTTCATCTGCCGAGTTTATCCAAACCAATATTCTAGGGACTTATCATCTACTCGAAGCAAGCCGAGAGTATTGGGATGGCATGGATGAAGGTAAGAGAAAGAACTTCCGTTTTCATCATGTATCAACAGATGAAGTATATGGTGAATTAGGAGTGACTGGTAACTTTACCGAGACTAGCCGGTATCGACCGAGCTCTCCTTATTCAGCGTCCAAAGCCAGTTCAGACCATCTCGTTAATGCGTGGCACCGTTCCTATGGCTTGCCAACGATAATTACCAATTGCTCAAATAATTATGGCCCCTTTCAGTTTCCTGAAAAATTAATTCCTTTAACAATCTTGAATGCACTCAAAGGCAAAAAACTGCCGGTTTATGGGAAAGGTGAGCAAGTTAGAGATTGGTTGTATGTCGATGACCATGTTAAAGGTCTTTATATCGTGGTTACGAAAGGCTTAGTTGGTGAAACCTATAATATTGGTGGCAATGAGGAAAAACGAAATATTGATGTTGTGCAATTGATTTGCAATATTTTGGAAGAGTTGGCGCCAGTTAAGCCTAAGGGAATTCATCTTTATAGTGAACTGATTGAGTATGTCGACGATCGGCCAGGTCATGATTTTCGCTATGCTATTGATGCCGATAAAATATCTAAGGAATTATTTTGGAAGCCAAAGGAAAACTTCGAAAGTGGCCTTAAAAAAACAGTGCAATGGTTTATTGATAATAGACATATTTGCGATGCTTAAAATGGCATTTAATAATGGATCTTTGAATAGTTCGAGGTATATGGGGTGAAGGGAATAGTGTTGGCTGGTGGAGTGGGTTCAAGGCTCTATCCAATTACCAAAGGGGTCTCAAAACAATTATTGCCTATTTATGATAAACCGATGATTTACTATCCGATATCTGTATTAATGCTGGCGGGAATTCGAGATATATTAGTGATCTCTTCACCGGAGGATTTACCAAACTACCAAAATCTTTTGGGCTCAGGTGAAAGCTTTGGTTTAAATCTTAGTTATGCAGAGCAAGAAAAACCGGAGGGTTTGGCGCAAGCCTTTTTAGTGGGTAAAGAGTTTATTGGTCAGGATAGAGTCTGCCTTATATTGGGGGATAATGTTTTCTTCGGACAAAACTTTTCACCAAAGCTTATCGAAGCCGCAAATATGCAAGAAGGCGCAACTATCTTTGGCTATAGAGTAAAAGACCCTGAGCGCTTTGGTGTGGTTGAATATGATGCTGAGGGGAAGGTTATATCTATTGAAGAAAAGCCAGATAAGCCTAAGTCAAATTTTGCAGTGACTGGTTTGTATTTTTTTGATAATAATGTGGTTAAAGTGGCTTCTGAAATTAAACCTTCAAAACGTGGGGAATTGGAAATTACCGATGTTATTAAAGACTACTTAGCGAAAGGACAGCTTAATTTGCAAATACTAGGCCGAGGGTTTGCCTGGCTCGATACCGGTACGCATGATAGCTTGATTGATGCAGGGCAATTCGTAAAAACAGTGGAAGAGCGGCAGGGTTATAAAATAGCTTGTTTAGAAGAAATTGCTTACAAACGAGGCTGGTTGAGTAAAGAGCAGATAGTGCGCCAAGCTCAACCTATTGCCGAAACTAAATACGGAACGTATTTGCTGAATATGGTAAGTGATACATCGCACATCTAATGGTGAGCACGTGAGGTAATCTTGGCTAAGTTGCTGATAATGACTTCGATATTGTTATGACTTAAATGCATATGAAAAGGTAACGCGAGGCCTCTTTTAGAAAGATGTAATGAGTTCGGTTGTACTCCACCTCCAGCGACGGTGATGTTTTTAAAAGCAGTGTGCCTGTTAATGAGTGGATAATATAAACGACGGGTTTCAATATTTTCATGCTTAAATGTCTCGAATGCAGACTTAGCAGCAACATGATCGAATAATATGTAAATATTGGCTGGTATGTATTCCTCTATTCCTGGTTGGAATCGAATCGGTAACTCATGGTGAGTGATGAGTGACATATAGTTGTCAAATACCTGTCTGCGTTTTTCCAATATATCCTTTAGTCTGTCCAACTGTGCCAGACCAACTGCGCAATGGTATTCACTTAGTTTTGCATTGGTGCCAGAGTATAAAATAGTTCTGTCGGACTCTAAGCCAAAATTTGTCATCTTTCTGCATATTTCAGCCTGCTCAGTGTTAGGGAAAACAACGAGACCACCTTCACCAATGCCAAAAGCTTTAGTGGTATGCAAACTAAAGGCATAGAAAATCCTATGATCGATGGTTTGGTTGCCTAGTGCTGGTGCAGCGTCAACAATTACTGGGATACCTGTGTTTTCAGAAATGTCTGCCCAAGAACTGGAATCAACTGGTATGCCAAATGTAGCCACAGGAATAATTGCTGAAATATCGTGCTCCTGAATTACTTTGTGTAAATTTTGAGGCGATAATTGCCATGAGGCTGAGTCTATATCCATCAATATAGGTGTGAGTCCGGCGTTTAATATGGCTTCTATTGTGGCTGGAAAAGTAAAGCTGCTAGTGAGAACTTTGGCGTGTTGTTTAAGTTGTAGGGTTCTTAATGCAAGTTCTATCGCCGCCGTCCCGTTTGATACTAGTGTCATGCGATGCTCATCTATCCCCTTAAAAAAAGTGCTTGAAATCCGTTTTTGAAAACTGCGATAGAGTGGGCCAAAATTTGAATACCATTGGTTGTTATCAATTTCTTTCAGGTAAGGGATTAATTGCTCTGTTGTTGGCATATCGGGTATGAAAAATGGAATCATGTAGCTACCGCCAAATTATTGATATTTATACATTAGCAAGCAATAAAAGTGCCTTGTATTAAAAAGCATTATGTTTATATATTGCAGTATGAATTTATCACGAGCCTATTGCCATGGAATGTTCGTTTAGAAGTTAAATGACAGGTGTTTTGGCGTGACACTTACGTATGAACGTCTTGATGATATCGTTAGTTTACTGGAGTGTGGCTTTACTGTATGGAATGCCACGTTTTCTGTTGAGATGTTCGACAAGTTAGTCCCGGATAGAAAATTTGATACACTCGTGAAGATGATATACGAGACTGAAGCTTGTGACCGGTTGAAAAATCAGAAAGTTGATTATTGAAGCAATTTCGTGCCGTACAACGGGAATATTTACAGCGATCCAATAGTGATCAATTGCATGTACATGCAATTGATCTTCAAAAACTGAACTACTTACTATTTATTTTGGACTCAATCAACTTTACTTTGTCCAATATGTGTTTCGCTTTAACGACTAAAGGAGGTCCAATAAACTTACCATTGATAATTGCAATGCCTTTATTTAATTTAATTGCTTCATCATAAAGTCTTAGAATTTCGTAAGCTTCAGAAACTTCCTCTTCTGAAGGCGCATAAGATTCATTTACAAATTTATTTTGCTTTGGGTTTAATACCCACATTCCAGCATACCCGAGAGTTCGCCCTACGTTAATATGCTTTTGAAGACCTTCTAAATCGTGAACTTTTATATAGGCTGCATCAATTGGTATTAAATTATTGGCGCGCGCAACCATGGCTACCCACGCTCGGGGAGCAAATATGCTTGTATTGGTATCAAAATCACGCAGCCCATCCAAATCACTTACATAGTCTTCAGAACCAAAGCCAATAGCAATAATTCTTTTAGAGGCTTGAGCTATTTCATTCGAATTAATTATAGACTCTGCCGTTTCCAAAATAGGAATAATTTTAAATTCACCTAAAGGTATACCACGTTCAATCTCTATCAGTGCGAGTAATTTATCCAGCAAAACAATATCTTCCACTGAATTAGCTTTAGACAATAAAAAGCCTGTTATACCTTCAATAGAAAGTTGCATAATATCTTGCAAAAGATGGCCACTAGAAAATTCGTTTATTCTTACAAAAACGTCAGAACCTGAAAAAGTTTTTTCCTCGATATGTCGTTTAATATTATCGCGAGCTAATTGCTTATTCGTTGCTGGCATTACTGAATCTTCAACGTCCAACAATATTACATCAGCATCTGAACAAGCTGCATTGAGAATGAATTTTTCATTATGTCCAGGAACAAACATCAGACTACGCATGAGATAATCTTTTTTACTCACAAAACACCTCTTTTTTTAATTAAAATTTTCCTCCTAAACTTAATCACATCAATGCCATCTTGATTTGAACCGATTGTCTCTACATAAACAATACCTCTGTCATTTTTAGATTTTGATGGCGTTTTATCTAGAATAATAGTCCTACTGTAAATTGTGTCATTTATAAATGTTGGGGAAAGATGGTCAATTTTTTCATAGGCTAAATTTGCAATAGCTTGCCCACTTATGTCCAATACAGAAAGGTGAACAGTCAGGCAAAAAACAAGCGTACCTGGAACTAAAATCTCTCCATGCTGTTGCTGTTTACAATAGTCCAAGTTGGTATGAAGTGGGTGATGGTTCATAGTTAACAGGCTAAACATATTATTATCGCTTTCAAAAATAGTTTTAGACTGACAATGCTTGATTTCTTGGCCTACCTTGAATTCTTCAAAATAGTGCCCCATTTTATTGGGTTCCATATTTATTCTTCCACTTCATAATATTAACTATCCGCTTAATATGCGGCTTTTCAAATACTTTTCCATTTACCCGGACCACTGCAGTTTTTTTATCTAGAATGTCGATTACTTTGTCATCAACTATGTAATCGGATAATAGTTCTTTGCTTTTTTGTATAAATCTAAGGTTATTGGCAGGCACAAACATAAAGGATTGCAGAATCTCTCTAACTCTCTATTTAGTAATGTATTTTCATCCATAATTACTGCTTTATGCGCAATATGGTGGCAGGATTACCAACAACAATTGCATTTTTTGGTACATCCTTTAATACTACAGAGCCTGAACCTATAAGGGAAAAGTCACCAATATTAACATTTTCACGTATAGTGGCATTCGTGCCAACATGCGCACCATAACCGACGGTAACATTTCCACCAACGATACAATCAGCCGCCAAATGGGAGAATTTTTTCATCGTACTATCATGACCGATAAGCGAACCGGACATCAATATACAATTGTCTTCGATTATAGAATCAGGGCATATTCGAGCATAGGGGGCAACTAAAACCCCTTTTCCAATCGAGCAAAAACCTGTAGGAACATATGCTGTTGGATGAATTAATGTAGCTAATCTATCTTTCGGTATATTAAGGTTATTGATCTTATTATATGTAGCTTCCTCATTTTGCAACCCAAAGAAGCCTATAAAAAAATATACATCTTCATCTTTCATGAATTTATCAATGTCGTGCGATGTACCAAGTACGTTATATCCTTTAAATAATCCTATTTTTTGCCCCACGGGCACAACATCGTTTAAATAGCCAAGAACTTCATAAGTTCCTAATTCATTTGCAATCGCTGCTGCCCACATTCCAACACCTCTGCCTCCTAAAATAATTAATTTTTTCATCACACCTCACATTTAATATTTAAGATGGTAGAAACTAGAGCGCTTCTCACAAGTTTATACATTCTACTACTTTTAACAATTTCACCGTCTTCTAGGGTATAGAAGACTTTGAGGTCTTGGAACTTTAAAGAGAGACGAGTTGCTGGTTGAGACCGTAGGTTTATTTAATTAGTACTTGGCGTATTCATCTTAGTGGTGCTTCCATTATCTTCAATCCAATGGATAGCGCTCACAAGTTCACTGTTAGTTTTTGCATTCTTATTAGTCTTTTGTTTATAAAATAAATCGTATGGATTAGAATTTTTGATTGTATTCGACAGTTCATTTCTCATGACATTGTCATGAATTAAGTAAATTAAATTGGAGATTAATTCACCTTCAGATTTGGGTGTTAAAATATCATGCGGATTCAATTTTTCCAGAACAATTTGATCTGAAAAAGAAGCCAGCCCGCAGGCTTCACTATAAAACACTTTCGGAATACCAAGTAACGCGAGATCCGTATTAGTATTAGAGCCACCAAAAGGGAATGTTCCAATTGCTAAATCACAGGTCGACAGTGTTTTCATATATGCCATGTAGTTGGTTGGTGGATGAACTTTTATGGCGCCGTTTAGTCTTGCGATAACGGACTTTTCGAATGCGAGATCATGACTGAGTAAGAAAAAATTAAACTCAATGGGTACCGATGAATGCTCTATTAAGAGTTGGCACATGTGTATAAAGCGTGGTGTGATTTTTGGTAGTGAGCTATTGATTGCGATGCGTACTACGCCATCATTAGGTTTTTGGATGTCTAATGCTACATATTCAGGATGAGGTTCCCAGGTAAATTCTCTTCCTCGGTATATTGGAATAATTTTTTCCATGCAATATTGTTGGAAGTTCTGGTCGGGTAGAGGTTCTGAACAATAGCTAAAATCAATATATTCAGAAAAAGCAGAAGCAGGGTGGCCATAACACATTATTTGGTGTTTGGCTAAACGTAAGTTGGCTAATGGGATTGTCCATTTTGCCATGCCTAATGAAGGAAACAGTATTAGGTCGGGCTCTAATTTAACTATTTGAGAAATTAATTTTGAAAGGTCTTGGGTTGTATCGCTAATATTAATTATTTGGTCGAAGTCTTTACTAGATAATTCATCGTATCTTTCTGGATCTGCAAGGCAAGTTACATGAAAATGTTCTTTTAGATTTTTGAGTTCAGGATGATAACAGCGATACATTGCGTGAGTAGATTTGTATTGCTCAGATAATACGACAATTTTCTTTATTGTTTTTGTTTTAGTGATATACCTTTCTATTTTCTTTTTAGTTCCAGGTCCGATGTGTTTAGTGTTTACCCAGCTCTCCATCGCTTTGTTAATGGACGCTTTCATCTCATGGCGATCGTTTCTATCCAAATACGAACATAGCATCCAAGGTGCTAAAGAAAGCTCAATAGCTGTTGTATCGAATTGCATTGTTTGAATTAAAGAATGTGCATCAAAAACGGCATTAAAGTTTTGTTCTATTCTGTTGTTATATGAATGTTGATGCCCGTATAGCATTCCAAGGTACCAATATTGTCCAAATTTAGGTAATGCTTCAACCAACAGTTTTGTGTCGAAATTGATGTGAGTATTGAGCGTAAGGCAGCTATACAGAAACTTTATATCTAGTTCGGTTTGAAGATTTAATTGGAGATTCTCATTTAACAAGCCACGATTAAATAAAATATGATCCATGTTCTCATAACAGCTTAGATAGAAAATATCTGAAATATAGCTTTTGAAGATGATTAAATGGGTTAAAACATCATCTCGGTGTGAAAAATGAGTGTCTGATAAATAACTACTGATCGTCGCCGCAAGGCGGGAATAGATGTTCTGCTTTTCTTCAAGGGGCATTAGGTTGTGGAGAGGATAAAGGCCCTTATGTGTATACACAACGTCACCATTCTCCATGGTAGAAAGTTGAGATTCTAATTTGTGTTTGTTATCAATAAAGATAATAAGTTCTATGAGCTGTTCTTCGAATACTTTGAGCTTTCGTTGAGCGATTGCGCGCTCAAGTTTAAAAAGGTCAAAAGAAAGATTTGCTTTGTCGTTAGGCATAGTAAGAGATACCAATTAAGTGGCTTAACTTGTTGGCGCCTGTTAAATAAGAAATATTAACTTATTATAAAACAGTATAGATCAGGGGTCAGTCTCTTCTAGTAAGGAGGCTGATCCCTGAGATTAGGCTTAGCCTTGAAGTAGCTGAAGAACCTGCTGTGGTTGTGCATTCGCTTGCGAGAGTATCGACAAACCAGCACTCTGAAGAACCTGTGATCGAGAAAGTGCAGCGGTTTCTGCTGCAAAATCTGCATCTCGGATACGTGAACTTGCTTCAGTGAAGTTTTCAGCAGCAATCGCTTGGTTGGTGATCGTCGATTCAAAGCGGTTTTGAATCGCACCCAAGTTTGCTCGTTGTGAGTTTATAGCTGTTAAAGCATTGTCGACTGCAGCTAATGCTAGAATAGCACCATCGGCTGTAGTTATGTCAACATCCTGAATCAGCTGGCCACTTTCTGAAGAGCCATAAGCGCCTATATCAAACCCAGACTCTATAATGTCTCCAGTGATAGACGATATTTCAATTTTACCGGCTGATAGCAGTGTGATTGAGCCTCTAGTAGTAACTGATTCAGCTAAGCCAGTACCGGCAGTTATTCCAGTAAAAGCACCTATGTCGATGTTTCTGCCGTCTTCAGCAATCAATCTGAAGCTATCACCTAGTGCTTCAGCACGAACACCCGTTAAGCCAGCCTTATTATTAACAGCGGAGATGACTGTGTTCTGAACATCCGTTACCGTATCGCCAGCAGCATAAGATATGCTAATCGTAACGCCGTTGATATCGACACTACCGGTATCTCCGGCTGCTAATGGGGCAATTGTTCCACCATTAACAATCGTAGAGTTTACATTCGCCGTTACACCGGTTCGATCACTTACCTGATTGATTGCAGTAGCTTTGGCTATGGCACTTGAATCTTTATCTGCACTAGACGCAGTATCAAAAGAGTTTTGAGTTGGGCCAACAGGAACACCATTTATAACAACATCACCTGTTGCAAAAGCATTTGCACCTACCGCTGCGCCAATTGCACCACTATTTCTACCACTAAAAGTGCCTATAGCTAAACCAGCATTTGTGATTCCTGTAGTATTGGAATCAAGCTTAATTGGGCTACCATCTTTAGATAGGAGTGTGAATGTGCCGGAATATACTCCGGCTACTGTTAGGCCTACATCATCGGCAGCTTCAGTACCATCGGCTACAATTATGTTCCTACCGTCTTCTGCAATTAATTGAATGCCAATAGTCGGATTGCCATTAAATACAGCAGTAACGCCTGTTTGGCCGGTGTTTAAATTGATGGAATCTGCCACGCCTTGTAGGTTCGCAATGTCTTCAATACCGACACTTGTTGAAACGTTGATTGGGACGCCATTAATAATGATGTTTCCTGCTTCATCACTGCTTGTAAAGCTAGTGCCAATAACCGAAGTCTGGTTAACTACTGCTGTGACGCCGGTCTTATCAGAAACTGCATTAATTGCCGCAGCTTTAGATATTGCACTAGAATCTTGGCTTCCGCTTGAAAAGGCATCATCGGTACCGCTTGTTGCACCAACCGCAATATTATTAATCACTAAGTCGCCAGCGAGCATGGGGTTGTTGTCAGCATCCGAGCTAATGCCATCGCCAAATGCAGAACCCAGTTGTTTTACCGAAACGCCTTCTATACCAACTGTGATATTTTCTCCTTCATTCGCACCTATTTGAAAGGTGATGCCAGAGAAGGTGCCATCAAGAAGTTTAGTGCCATTAAAGTTAGTTTGGTCAGAAACGCGTTTTATTTCTGCTTTAAGTTGTTGAACTTCCTGATCTAGTGCTTGTCTATCAATAGCGCTATTTGTTCCGTTTGCTGATTGAAGTGCCAAGTCACGTATACGTAAAAGGTTGTTAGTAACCGAACCTAGTGCGCCTTCAGCTGTTTGTGCTAAAGATACGCCATCGCCCGCGTTCCGTATTGCAACAGTTAAACCTCTAACCTGAGAATCGAAGCGTGTCGAAATGGCTAAACCTGCTGCATCGTCTTTGGCACTATTAATACGTAAGCCAGAAGATAAGCGCTGCAATGCCGTTTGGTTTGCAGACTGAGAGTTATCCAGATTTCTCTGCGCGTTAATTGAAGCTATGTTGGTGTTTATAATTTGAGGCATTGCTTTTCCTCTTTATCTTAGTAAAAAGTGATGAACATTTCGTCGACTTGAAAATATCGTGTTCATTTCCGATATAGTTTTTTTAAGTAGACGCTGTCATTTATAAAAATGTCTCTATGTACAAAATAGAGATCCCTGAAACCTATAAAGCGATAACTGTGCCAACCTGAATATAATTTAGTCTGTTGGTTTTAACTTATTGAAAATTAAGTTTTTTATGGCTTTTCTGTAAGGGAGTATGTTTATGTATTTATTAAATAGGTCGTTGTTTGCCTATTGTTTAAAGGTAATACGCCAAACTCTTGCCGTTTTATTTTTGGTAATGCGTAACTGTTTAATAAGAGGAAGTGACGTCTAAAAGAAAAAGGGAAAAGAGGCTTTAACATTTCGTAACACTTTAATTGGAAATAAAGTTAAAGTAATTTTTTGAGGTGCCGTTAAGTTAAGTAACTGGTGAGACGCACTCGTTTTAAATACGGCAGCGTTGAGCCTTACTCAATCAATTATGATTGTTAATCGGAACGGAGAAGCGACATGCCTCAAATTATAAATACTAACATCGCGTCTTTAAACGCGCAGCGTAACTTAAATAATTCTCAAAATGCACAGAGCCAGGCTTTGGAGCGTTTATCATCAGGTTTGCGTATCAATGGCGCCAAAGATGATGCGGCCGGTTTAGCAATTTCTAACCGCTTAGATGCTCAGGTTCGTGGTCTTAACGTAGCAACACGTAACGCAGGTGACGGTGTTTCTTTAGCGCAAACAGCTGAAGGCGCATTAAACAGTATTACAACATCTTTACAGCGTATGCGTGAACTAGCAATCCAATCAGCTAACGGTTCTAACTCATCATTAGAGCGTTCTTCTTTACAAGAAGAAGTTGCACAGCTGAAAGCTGAAATTCAAACAATTTCTGAAAAGACTAATTTTAACGGTCAGAACTTATTAGATGGCTCTTTCCAAAATACAGGTTTCCAAACGGGTGCCAACGTTGGTGAAAGAATTGAAGTTAGTATTGGTGAGACTACAGTAAATACACTGGGTTCTGCTGCTTCAGCAGGTATTTCTTCTAATGTTGATAAAACTCCTCTAACTGGTGCGGGTACTGATGCCTTAGTGGCTGGTGATATTGTTATTAATGGTACTGCGGTAGGTGCTTCGTCTGGTGCGGCTGACACATCTTCAACAGCATATGGTTCTTCAAGTGCGATTGCGAAGGCTGCTGCAATTAATGCCGTCTCTGGTAATTCAGGTGTTCAAGCAACGGTCAACGTTAATAGTGCTCAAGGTACTTTGGTTGCTGATGCTGCAGCTCTTGTTGCCGCAACTGATATTGATATCAATGGTCAAACCTTCTCACTTTCTAAGGCAGCTACTGGTGATGCAGCAACAGATTTGGCTAGCGCGGCAGCAGTTATAAACGAAAAGTCTGGCGCAACGGGTGTTGTTGCTACGGTTGTTCAAATGGATGGTGGTGCACGTATAGATCTATCAGCAGAAGATGGACGAAATATTTCCATTGTTGGTGCGGCTGCAGGCACATTTGGTTTGGCAGCAGGTTTAGGTGGTACTGGTAACGCAGCAACTACTGGTAATACTTATACTGGTGATATCACTCTAAGTAGTGTTGATGGTAGTGACTTTACGTTAACGACAAACACTGGGGATATCGATAATGCTGGTTTTGAGGCGGGTAAATTTAGCGGTCAGCAGGCTGGGTCAGTAGGCGATAATGTTACCGCTGCTGCACTTGCATCGGGTGATGTTACTATTAATGGAGTTTCAGTCGGTGCATCAAAGGCAGCTTCTGATACAGCATCTACTGCGAGTGAAAGTGGTTCTGCAATTGCTAAAGCAGCAGCAATTAATGAAATATCAGATCAAACTGGTGTGACGGCAGTTGCAAATGAGAACTCAGTCGTTGGTGGTGCAATTCTAGGTGCCGGGCAGACAGTTGACTTCACAATTAATGGTGTTCAAGTTACAGCTACTACCACTACTGACGCTGTAGCTAACCAAACGACAGTTATTGATGCTATTAACTCTAAATCTGGCCAAACAGGTGTTACTGCTGAGCTTATTGATGGCGATAAGTTAAACTTAAAGGCTGCAGATGGTCGCAATATAGTAATCGCTGGCGCGGAGACTGATACAGGGCTTACTGATGCAACATACTTGTCATCTGTTTCTCTACAGTCGGCTGGTAGTATCGAGATTGGCACAAAAACAGGCTCTAACGCTGTTGCTGGGTTGAACGTAGGTACATTTGGCGGAACTGAAACAGGAACACTGTTAAAGGATGTTGATGTTAGTACCTTAGAAGGAGCTAACGCAGCCATCAAAGCTGTAGATAACGCAATTAACCAGGTAGCGAGTGAGCAAGCAAAATTGGGTGCTCTTCAAAACCGTTTTGAATCAACTATCTCTAACAACGCGGTAAACAGTGAAAGTTTATCAGCTGCAAACTCACGAATTCGTGATGCAGACTTCGCGGCAGAAACGGCGGCCTTGTCAAGAGCGCAGGTTCTACAGCAAGCAGGTATCTCGGTGTTAGCGCAGGCTAACGCAAGACCACAACAGGTTTTATCACTTCTTCAGTAAGAATTGATTGAGATATTTACTACCGGCTTTAATAATATTAAAGCCGGTTTCTTAGTTTTCAGTGTTACTTGAGGTGCATTATGAGCGATATAAAATTGAATGAGCTAGGAGGGTCGCCGAGACTTTCTGTGGTTTCATCAGCTCAAAAAACACAAGCCACGGCGACTTCGTCAGCTCCTGCAGCAGTAAATAAATTGGAACCTCAATTAAAGACTCAGCAAGTGCAAGATCAGAGTCAGAAAGTATCTAAAGAAGAAGTAGAGGGCGCGGTTACAAAGCTGAATGATTTTGTTCAGACAGTGCAGCGAAATTTACAGTTTAATTTAGATGATGCGTCCGGAAAGACAATTATAACCGTCGTTGATAAACTGACTTCTGAAGTGGTTCGTCAAATTCCTGATGATGTGGCGGTTAAATTGGCTCAAGATTTGCAGCAATCTGAACCACTTAGTTTATTTAATGCAAAAGTCTAAGAAGCGGCAAGGTTTAACATAGTTTTACAATTTTTTGCTAAACCTTGAGCTTTTCTTGCCGATAAACTAGTTAAGTGTCTAAAGCTAACTATTATTAATCTTCTTGACTAAAGGAATGGTTGTTTAAAGTTGCTTGATAAATCAGAATCCTTAGGGTGGTTGTATGGCGAGTGTATCTTCAGTTGGTATTGGCTCTGGTGTCTTAACCAGTGAGTTAATCGATAATTTAGCAAACGCTGAAAGAGTGCCTACCGAATCCAGGCTTGATAGGCAAGAAGAAGGTATTACCGCTCAGTTATCTTTGTTTGGCAAAATCCAATCTGCAATTACCGATCTTCGTTTACCTTCAAGAACCTTAGCTAACCCTAGCTTATTTGAATCAAAATCTATTTCTTCTGGAAATGCCGCATTTTCTGGCGCGATTAGCTCAACCTCTGCCAAGGCGGGTACTTATAACCTAGAAGTAACTAATCTTGCTAAAGCCCAAACATTAACCTCAGGCTTGTTTTCTGATAAAGACACGACAACTTTAGGTACGGGTTCGCTTGCAATTACGGTTAATGGTGTCACTTCTAATGTTACTATTGATAATACCAATAATACCCTAGAGGGCATTGCTTCAGCGATTAATGAGGATGCGAGCTCGTCTGTAACAGCATCAGTATTAAATACAGGTTCTGGTTTTAAGTTAGTGTTAAATTCGAATCAGACAGGTCTTGAAAACGCTATTTCTGTTGCTGTAACTGATACAGGTGATGGTGATGGTACCGATGAATTTGGTTTATCAAGATTATCTTATACGGCAGGTGCGCTTCAATTAACTGAGAGCCAGCCCGCAGAAGATGCACAATTAATTTTTAATGGTGTCCCGGTTACGCGTTCATCAAACACAGTTGATGATCTTATTTCAGGTGTAAACGTAACCCTGAATAGCACGAATACAGGGGTTCCATCTAGCCTGATAATAAAGAACGATACAACGGCGGTTGTAGATAAGGTAAAAGAATTTGTTGAGAAGTTTAATGCGCTACAAACACTGATCAATGACAACAGCAAGTTTGATCCATCTGGTACCTCGGATAACGGGATTTTATTAGGCGACTCAACAACAAGAACAATGATGAGTCAGGTTCGCCGTGTTTTAGGTGCCACTGTTGAAGGCTTAAAGGGGTCGAGCGTCCAGAGCTTGGCTGAAGTTGGAATTTCAACAGATTATCAAACAGGGCTTTTGAAGCTAAATGAAAATACTCTGAATGATAAGTTAAAGGCGTCTCCTTCTGATGTATCTGCTTTATTTAGTGATCAGGG
>CAXBKC010000028.1:0-16664 GCA_963975615.1 uncultured Oleiphilus sp. | reverse complement strand
GTATTGATACTGAAGAAAATATCGATGTAAAGAAACTTTCAGTTGTAGTTGAAGCTACTCTCCTCAATCCTTTTTCTTCCTGGGTTAAATACTGGAGTGAAGCAAGAAGGTCAATGATCGAAGGGGATATGAAGGAGGCGTTACAGTATTTTAAACTATCTTTATCACACGCAAAATATGGATCAGGTCGCTATTTTACATCTCTCTATATTGATATCTGTGCTTTTTGTAAAATGATGTATCAGTATCTTTCTGCAAGAAATGAAGCTGATATTTTTGAAAGATTCTATGATGAACTTGGTTCTCATGCTTCAAAATATAGTAATTTGCTAGGATATACCCCGAAATCAATTCGAGATCCAAAAACATTACTTCCATCTTCTACTAATCGACTTAAAAACTCAATGGTAGTGAAAATGATAGGTTTAACAGTGGTGAAAATGCAGCAACTTCAGAGTAGTAGTTGTTTATAAACAATAAAACTATTTTTACTATTAAAAATATTGAATTTAGGAGTATAAAATGAAAAGTGAAATCTGTTTTGGAAAGGTATCTGGCGAGCCACTTACTGAGTATTATTCTGAACATGAAGCTTTAGATGCAGCAGAGTATTCAGAAATACAATTTGGGCATGAACTAGTACCATACAACTGTAGGAAATGCGGGCAATGGCATTTGTCACCAAAAAGCAGGCAAACACCTACTAAAACCTGTGAGTTTTGTACTGCCGCTGATAGTAGCTTTAAGGAATCATATAAAACAAAAGTTGATGCTAAAATGAGAGCTAAAATTATCAGAGATGAGCGTGGAATTCATCTAGCTGTTTATCAATGTATTCATGGTAACGGTTGGCATCTGACAAAGGGATAATGAATATATTCACGGTGAGTCGTTTTCAATCCTGTCCAGAAATCTGTGTGATTTTATAAGGCGGGGCGATTATGGCTTAGCTTTCTGAGGCGGTAAATGCACATTACGAGATAGGAAGTATTCGTCAATACCAATAGATCATATTTCAAGATAATATTAACTGGATTTTTTTCTATTCCCGCTACCATTTTGAGTTGTTGATGGTTTTTGGGTACTATTGTAGTGGTCAACTAATTTAGGACACCTGATAAGAGGTTTTGATTAAAGTAACGTCTTTCTTTTTCAGCCAGCGTTAGAGTCGGTGTAAATACAATGACGTGGCTAGTTTTATAGTCTAGCTATGCTGACAATTGAGGTTAATACTAGAAATAGTTGACGTTGAAGTATATCAAATTCTTATTAAAACTATAACTTATTAGGTAGTAAATCCTTCAATATTATGTTGTTTAAAATATCATCAATATCTGTATATGTCGTAGATCAACCTTACTCTGACAATTCGGAAAAACTCTATACGCTATTATTTATATAGTGTGTAGAGTTGGGGTATGAAACTTAATTTTCTTAGGTGATGCTATTAATATCAGGGTTTGATGAACAACCAAATTATATTTACTGAAAGTTATAAACTTTTGAGTAGGCTTTAGATGAATATTATTCATTTTAATATTAATAATAGTGAATTATATTAATCGTAGTATGTTATAACCTAACGATTGTAAACCCCTTAATATCGCTGTCATATCCTTATGTTTAGATAACTTAAATATTGATCTGTAATCATTTTTTAAGCAAAAAAAATACTCTTTAACCTATAAGCAATAAAGGCTAAAGAGTATTTTAAAATTTCAATTTTAGTTAGGTGAGGAAGTTAACGTCTTATATCAGTCGACCTTCCTATCAAGCTTAGTCTTATTCATTCTCATCAGGAATATACTTCAAAATATCCCCTGGGGTGACCTCTAATACCTGACATAGCTTATTCAAGGTGTCGAACTCTATACGAGTCGTCTCATCGTTATAAATCCTATGAAGTGTTGATTTACTAATATCCGTCATCCTTACTAAATCAGCAACTCGAAGTCGTCTTTCTGCTAAAAGCACAGGGAGATTACAAAAAATCACAATAAAATCCTTATTGGTAAGTAAAAAATACTTGCCAGTGACTACTTTTCTGCTAGAATAATACTCGTTGGCAATAACTAAGTTTCCGTCAAAAACTATTTTATGCTGACTAACGCTTTATTATGTCATATACCTATCTTGCTGCTCAATAGCTCACTAATGATGATAGGTGCGACTGGTTCGATAGATATCATTATTATAAAAAGGTAACGCTAATCATAGGTATCGGTCATTAAAAAGGAGTACGTTGTGGGCATCAGCATTGAATGGAGCATGACACAAAACGCTTGGGACAAACGGGTCTGTGAGGATTATTGGGCCTATGATCATAAAATCAGCTATGTGGATTATGTTAGTTTACTTTGTCAAAAGTATAGCATTAGTACCCATACATTATTTGAAACCGTAAGCCAATGCTACGCTTGCTTAGATGATGTGTGTTGTGAATATTGCGGAAACGCCTGTCCTATTGAAGTACCTGCCGATATTGCTTATATGCGGGCAAAAGAGAGTTGGTTTTGTGCAGTATGTGAGCATGCTATGTGGCGCGGAGACTCTATTAGCAAATAGAACTAGCCTCAATCGATAGTAGCAGCCAAAGCCATACGTTTATTACGTGTGGCTTTGTTTTTCTTCAGCATAAACCGCCTTTAAACGAAAACAGTCAGGCTCTTCAGTCATACTTGAGCTGAGATAAGTAAATGCATTATCATTAGACAACAACTCCTCAATAGCATCTGATATATAAGCAAAGGCTTCCAGTGGAAGACTTTGCACGCTCTGCGTCCCAATAAGCACCCCTTTAGTATTACGAGCGTTGGTAAGTAGACCAATCATCTTATATGTAGCTGTTTTTATCATATCTGATTCAGGCTCACCTGTGGCAATTGCTTGAACAAACTGAAATGAATAACCACGCTTGAACAAGCTTTCGATATCTATAACGTCTATACCGATAAGCGTACTGGCTGAATTAACATCAAGCAGTCTAATGACATCGTTTACTTCATCTAGCTGACATCTAATAACCCCTTCTATGATATCTAAGCGTTCATACTCATGATCATCTGTTTGTAAGCCTACTAAAATATCAGCCTCTGCTTTCTCTTTTAGCTTTAGCAATGCCAGCTCATTCCAACCATCACTGAGGATAAAACATGCGATAACAGATGGCGAATAATGGCCTTTATTTGGTCGATATAAAGCGATACATGGAATGTCATCTACTTTCGATTTATCGAGCTGATATTTCATCATTAGACCCTTTATTACTTTAAATATTATGACACTGCGACTATCACTCGTTTTTATTTTTATACTGATTTACGGCATGGTTAATGAATTTTTGCACTTCATTCATTAGCCTATCTACCTGTTGCAGATCTATCGAACTTTTACCATCAAATATATCTGTGTCTAATACAGCAAAGGTCATATGCCTACCTGAACCAAAGCGCTTTGGCTTAGTCACTTTTAAATCAAAATCAGAAGCTTCTATCTTAAATAGTTTATAAAACTCATTCCTAATCTTACTTCGTCCTTCCTTAGCAGGAACAGACATTTTAAAGCAAATTTTCTCTTGCTCGATTTGCAAGTAAATATCTATATTATTTTCTACTCTATGACCCAAACCCCAAAAGCCCATAAAGCCGCCCGAAGGATTAGCAACATAACCCCAATTGCCTTCTCCTAAGTAAGATTGTAAATATTGAAAAAAGCCAATCCAAGCGCGTTTTTTCCATTCGTTGACAGGCTTTGACTTAAAGCTTTGCACCGCTTCTTCAATAGACTGCAGATGGTTATGATAATCGCTATATATATCACTCTCTTGCAATGCCGCATTTTGTTCACTATTAAAGAGGTCTAATAAATCTTGTCTAGTTACTGGATAAAAACCGTCCTTTAACACAGCTTTGTAGTTGCTTTGATCATGCGTTTGCAAATAAATAGGAATGATTTTATCTTCTGTAAAGGTTTGAGCGTGTCCATTAAGCATAAACTGCTTGTATCGAACCAACTGATCGGAATGCTGCAAACTACCTACTTTATCTTCGATTAATACACAGTAAGTGTCGTTAACAATACAAAGAACATCAATATTACTCACCTGACGTTTTACTACTACTTTATCAATACGACTTGGTAGCGATTTACCCGCTTTTTTGAAGAATAACGCCAACACACTGGTTGCTAATCTATTTAGCGCTCTATGCTTATCGCTTCCTGTCTGATAGTCTTGGTCTGCCCAAGAAAGAAGCCAACAAATAAAAGCGTCTTGTGATAATTCAGAGGTGGCAAATTTAAATAAGTTAGGTGTGGTCATTCTAGCCCCTTGATTAAATTAAAAAATGTATTTGTGTTTGAGTGATTTTGGTAAAACTCTTGATCAGCTATTTTGTATATAATTTCATTCCACTTTCTAGGCGCTCTAAAATTACTGCTTTTAACTCGTTAGGCTCAATCACCACTGCCAACTGCGACATACTAACCAGCCAGTCTTGCAAGCGCTGCGTATTGGCAACTGTTGCACGCACTTCGTTCCAAGTGTCATCGATAACCGTAATCGTTTGAGTAGATGATAACGGCCGCTCATATAAATGCTGGCAGGCATATTTTTGCACCTTTAGAACCAGTCCGATTTTTAAACCATTATTCAATTCCAACTTTCCTAGCTTACGTAGATTCTCAAGAGTAAAAGCATTGCGCACTACCCAGTCCGGTACCAACTGCTCTGTTACTTCAGCTGCTTCAATACGATTAACTGCAAAATTACGATGTGCCTTCAACAGGACGTTATCATCGATATGATCACTCGTTGGATTAAACCCAGTAAGATAGATCATATTGTCGATGAAAATAAGTCCTTTAGGATAGATTACCCTGATTGTACGACTGTTACGCCATTTGTTTTGATAGCTGATTTGAAGCTGCTTGTTGTGTAATAACGCCTGATGGATACTAGCGAGCACGTCACTATCAAGCTTTGGTGCTTGTACGATACTCGGCAGGGTAATGAGATGATTTTGCCACTGCCCTAGTCTGCTTTGATTGAAGCTGGTCTTATCTTGACGATCTAACTGGGCAAGCTTTTCACTAATACTTTGCTTGAAAGACGTTGGTAAATAGTTTGCGGTATATTTATCAAGCATTTGCCAAAAGAACACCGTTTGCTCATTAATGACACCAATACTAAAGCTTGGCTCAATATAAAACCTTGCCGTCTGTCCGCTGATATTCCGTCCCCAAGCTGGCAGACGCATTAAAGCATCGCTGTGAAAAACGTCATTGAATATTTGATTGAGACTTGTTAGATCGTTCTCTAAATTTTTGCGCTCGTTTGCGTAATGGTTAGGATTATTGCCATAAACATTCATTAGCTCTGTGAGTGATATTGCCTTGTCTTTACTACGTGGCAAGCGCTGATAGAGCGCAAACAAACGGGCTGATTTTTTGTAGGTTGCGATTGGGTGTGTAGACATATAAGCTACTCTATAGGTTATCGAATCTATCAAACTGTCATCTTAAAAGTAGGCTCTTATAAAAAGGTTAATCAAACCGCACCACAATCGCCGTGCCATTATCATAAGCATGACCATCTGAGTCATACACTTGATTCCTAAGCGACTGTAGCCACTCCTGTAAATCCGTTTGATTATCGATACGCGCCCATTCATTACTTGGCACTAAGTCATGAACACCGTCAGTACAGACAATGAGACTATTGCCTGATTGTACCGTGATGTTTTGCCTTATACTTTTAGGTGGCTCGCTGCTTGGGTCATCACTATCTACTGCTAAAGCAAAGCATTCAGTAATGCTATATAAGCTGCCTGCCATACCTGTGCGATTGTACTCCGTAAACTCTACTTGGCGATCTTCATCTTTCGCTTGCTCATCTACCAGCTCATTAAGCAGATTATGATCACGAGTCAAGCATGCTGCGTCAACTCTCGCAATGATCATCGGCATGCTGAGTGATGTCTATATTGATTGAGTCGTCATCATTCAGCATGCCGATGATCATTGCGAGAGTTGACGCAGCACCATAGCGTTTTTTGGTGTGCTTGGTTTGGCTCAGTTGTTGATAGATACGATCTGAGGTCATGTTTCGGACGTTTACTTGATCGTCATTCCATAGTGATCTAATTGCTTTGACAACTGCCTTTGAACAGTGCTGTGACTGGTTAGAACTACCGACACCGTCCGATACGGCAAGGCAAAATGGAGCAACAACTTGGGTCGCTGGCATCACTCCTAAATCCTCTTGATACCAGTGATCTAAGAAGAAAAATGCGTCTTGTTGTAGTCCGTTGCTGGCATTGCCTTTAAAGGTAATGGCGCAGGCATGGGCTATTGTTTCAATAAGAGGTTCATCCTCATCAATTAAAATAGCTGTCATGTTCACTCGCTCATCAGTGATTATCGTTAAGAAAAGTATAGTAGATTACCTAGTAATTTTTTTTCTAGGTTATGCGATATTTTGAGTCGATATTGATCACGAGTGACTGACAACTTATAAAGGTGATGTTTAATTTCCTCTTACTCATCAGGTGACTATTCTGTCCTTTTTTAGGATATCGCATTATCAGTATTCATAGAGTAGAGTGATATGCGCCTAGTACGATTTGGCACAAAGAAACCCTGCTAGGCTATAATAGCAAACGCTTAACAGGGCTTTGTCAGTTTTACAAAATTCTTAGGTAGCCTGAATGATATCGGGGTTTGACGGCAGGGGTCATACTATCCTTACCCCTTTATGAGCAGATGAAAATTCAGTAAGTGTCTGAGTAGGCCATATACCAAGAAACCCAAGTCTTTCAGGCGGTACAACACAGGTAGCACCCCAGCTAAGAGATGGCATCATAAGTAGTACCAGTAGTTTTTTCAGCATATTTCCACCGATTGTGATTATTTTATTGTACACCCAATGCTTTATAAACCGCATCGACTGGGTCCGCATAAAAGCTGATCTGAAACTTCGAAAAAAGCTCTGACGGTACAGTTGGTATGTCTGAAGCAGATGCCATTGGTAGGAGTACTTTTTTAGCCCCACTGTCCATGGCTAGTTGTAAACTTTCAGCTAGATTCTGTACCGGGTTAATCACACCACCAAGTGTCATTTCACCTAGAACTACCATCTGCTCTTGTATTGATCTTCCCATTAGAATAGAACAAAAAGCAATTAAGGAAGCCAATGATGACTTAGTATTTGGCCCAGTATTATGGAGTTCAACAACATGCAAATGAAACTCATATTCAGAGAATTTTGACGATGCGCTAATACGCTTTAAATTTCCTTTGAAATAATCAAAACCAATACGTATAGCTTCTTTTGCAGCGGTGTTAGAGCCCAATCCAGATACGGAATGTTTGCCTGAACCTGGCATCATTTGAGTCTCATAGCGGTAAAGTCCTAACTTATCAGTGCTCCCCTGAGTGACTAAGTGTACGACGCCCGGTCTAGGTACTCCCTCAGCAATTAATTTACTGCCACCTTGTTCTGGAACGTTTACAAAGAACTCTTCTAGAGACTCATTATCAATATAACTAAAGTGAACGTCAAAAAACTCCATACCACCTAATTTCTTTAGCTGCTCTTTGATACGACGTCTCGACTCTAAAGCATAAACCAAACAATCACGCACATCATCTTTTGTGTACTTACTATCAGGATGCAAAAGCTTAAGTAGCCCTGAAACTGTACGTTTTACAGCAATAACATCACGTTGATTGAGGTTGTTACCTAGCTTAAAAAACTTATCAATCGCATCGGAAAACCCATACTTACGCATTTCACGCATATATTCCGCTAGATAGTCAGTGATTAAGCCATAGCTATTGGTAAAAAACTCTGGTCGCATTTTTGGTACTTCCCACCCAGGTATATAGCAGTGGAATCGATCAAAAAATGCTGTATCAATCATTGCTTCAGGAAAGGGAGCTAAAAGATGACTTGTCTTCACAAGCGTTTCAACACTTTGGTTAATATTACCAACAAACACCATAGAAGCCTTAGCCTCGACAGAGTCTCGACCTCGAGCAAAAGAACCAGAGGCCATATAGTCCTTCATGATCTGAATACCGTCTTTATCTTTAAATCTTATACCAGCAACTTCATCAAAAGCGACTAAATCCCACATGCCCACAAGTCCTACCTGTCGTGAGCTCATGTTATAAAATAAATTAGCTACTGTGGTTTGGCCACCTGATACCAATAGTGAATTTGGAGAGCACTCTTTATATACATGACTTTTACCCGTACCACGGGGGCCTAGCTCGCAGACATTATAGTTATTTTCGACAAAAGGAATCATTCGAGCGATAAGATGCCACTTAACCCGCTCCTCTAGATTCGTTGGTTCCATCCCTACTGAACGCAGAATAACATCCATCCACTGCTCATTTGTGAAATGCTCTCTTGCAGAGAATATCTCATCCATATTCATTGAAGGCATTTGAATGGGCTTCAGATTCATTATCGAAAAAGGTGAGGTCTTTTGTCCCTCTTCGAAGAAGTATTGGACGGTGATAATGGACCAAATACCACCAGTAAGTAGCTTTTCGTTTTCCTTAACTATGTTGGCAGGCACTAGCGCATCATTGATGCCTAAGTTAGAAAGAAACGCTTCATAAACATCCTTTCTTTGATTTAATTTAACGCTTACTTTGTCAATAATTTTAAATGTGCCACGCTCACGAATTAATGATTTAATTTTTTCAGCTTCATCAGGCCTTACATAGTTTTCAGCAAGAATCTTTTTAACACTTTCAAGACCTCTTAGGACTATCTCATCATCGTTAGAGGCACAGTACATACCTAATAAATATTCGAGCACATAAACCGGTACGTTGGCACCTTCTTTGAGCTTTTTGGTCAAGTCTTTACGAACTACTCTGCCTTTAAAATGCTGGTTTAATAAGTCATCTAAATCCGTACTTTGAACAGCATTATTATCTATATTGCCATTCAGTTCATTATTCACTGTCATATTCTTATCCAAATATATTTAGAAAAACTCATCCTGAATAGCAAGGTCAATGGTCACATCATAACGTGCATACTCTGTATTAGTATCTGCGTCTAATAAAATCAGTGTATATTTATTATTTCTACTAAAGCTTGATCCAATTAAACTTAGTGTCGCCTCTTGCTTACGCTCATCCATATTACTACTTGAGCTGCCAAACACTAATGTTTCTTTGCTAGAGACCTCAAGACCGTTACTATCAACGATATAGATATGAAGTTTTCTTGGATTATATTCAGCATTCACAGCATCTGTTTGGATGAATGAGACTTTATCGATATTATTGACAAACTTAATCGACTGCTTGGCAGAAATAACCCCTACTGGCATCTTCTCATATTTTGCAACCTGCTCTTTTTGTAGCTCACGCACTGTAATGATTGGCACACAAATTTCTTGTAGCATTGCGCCACCATGCACAAACTGAGCACCACCTGAAAAGTGAAACCTTTGTGAAGACTTTGGTATCATAAACTCAACTTCTTTACCCTCACCTGAAATACCGTTCGCTGTGTTAGAGATCAGACCCTTCCAATGCGGATCATTAGAGCTCAAGTCTCTCCCAACAATATAGCGTTTCTTATTTTCATTGGTCATAGTGCTTTTAACATCAATACCCGTTTTATCCGTGGTAGTCAGCTTCTTGTTTTGGAATAAAAAGCCATGATCAGCGGTAATAATTACCCTACTACCATTGAGCCTATTAATAATTCGATTCACTAAGCTCTTAAGCTCATTAATAGCATCACGGCAGGCTTCGAAAGTCTTATGTTCAGAGCCCTGCTTGTCACCTATAGCGTCAATCGTGTCATGATAAATATAAACAACACTAGCGTTACTTACTTTTTCTCTTCCCTCTTCGTTATTCCAGTTCATCAGATCTTTAGAGGTTACCGCAACACCGCCTACGCTTTGCAATATTTTTTGACGCTGCACACTGCCCTGTGACGATACACCATCTACATATACTGCAGAATTCCCTTTGTTGTCATACTCTAGGGTTTTATGTGGTAGTAACGATGCCATACCAAGTTGTGTATAGCTTGGCAAGACGCCCAACTGTGTTGATAAGTCAGATTTAAAGCGTTTTTCATTATTAATGATAGAGTCAAGCTCGTTGGCTATCTCATATCTAAAGGCGTCCGATATAATGACGAAAACCCTTTTAATTTGGGTGCCTGCCAATATTGATTGGACTTGTTGATTATAAAAATTATATTGATTCGGAATATCTTTAATTTTCCAGTTATCTAAAAGCTGCTCTTCACCAAGGTGTTTATCCCACGCCAAACCCAACTGGTGCAGATACCAGTTTATATATAAATTTTCCACTTCTTCTTTTAAGCTTCTAAGAATCTCCCAACCATTACTCAACGTAAAGTTGACCTTTTCACTAAATAAGCGATAGGCTTGATCAAATTTATATATATTATCCACATATTCGGTATACATCTCTTTGGCACTCTCGAAATGGAAACCACCCGCATACTTACTACGTAATTGCATTAATTCTTTAGCATTACCAAGCGCACTATAGATTGATTCATAGTCTGTTTTAAGCTTGGCCCAATAGCCAAAGGAGCGGCGTGACACAATGGCGTCAAATTGTGCTGAATCAATATCAGTACTATTTTCGATTAAGCTATTCACTAAGCCAACAATAATGTTTTGCTCTATCTCTTCGAATGTCTGACAATCCACCATTTGGGCAGGTTGATAGCTAGAAGTCTTAGCTTTGATCTCCAGTTTATATGCCAATAAGCGTGCAATTTTTTCATAACATTCTGCGTGTTTTCTACTGTCTCGCCAGCTACTCATAAAAGCCATAGCATTCGCTTGACCTGACATGGTCTGAAGCAAATTATTATTTAACCAGTTTTTATCATCAGAATTTGTTTGACGCCAAAAATCAGTACAAAAAAGCTTTAAAACGAAGTCTGCTAAGGATGGCTCCTCAGTAATATAACCATAAGCCTTTTCTAATAAAACCCACAATGAGTCACTGAGATCATATTTACTTAACATTTTCAATAAAGACGACTCATCGACTCCTTCATCAATATTTTGAGCGTATTCATTTAGCAGACTGAGTAACATACTATCCAGCTCCGCAGATTCTGAGCTCACTACAACGGCGATCATCTTACGATCCAGACTTAGCTCATCCTCGTTTTCACTTACCCACTTCTTCAGACTTGCAGTGCGTTTTTTACTTCCAAAAAAAGCATTACGCTGTCTAATATGCTCACGAAGTGACATTTTTGGAATACCCAGCTCGTTAAGCAACATAGAACTACGATCGGCAAAAAACGGCTCACTATATAAACGAATATCTAGCAACCAATCACGTTCTGGCATTGGTTCGGCTTCAGAGAAATAAAGTAGAAAACTCTGCTGAGGCTCATCGATCTCTATGCGTTTTTTGACTGCTAATACAGATTCATCAGCCATTTTTAACACAGTAATACTATCAGGCAATATATTCGTATCTTTTAGTTTAACGCTATCACTCCCACTTAAAGAAGCAGCAATTTGATCAATATCTTCTTGAAAGCTATGTTCTGGGTCATGCCAAAATACAATTCTACTTCGCTCAAGCTTAGATTTAATACCTTCAATCAACTCATTAATCTGCATTAATAATCTCCGGTTTTTCACCTGTTATTTTTTTCACTTCAGCAAGTAGATCGCCAAATTTGCCATAGTTTTCTTTAACCCCATCATCTAGGTCTATCGATATGCGCATATCAGCATAGTGCTTGAGCTTGTCATCAAACTCACGTAATTCACTTTGCTTCTTATCCATACTTTTTAGCTCTCTTTCAAGGCGCTTTTTGTCTTGTGTCGATTCAGCCATTTCGATCTGTTTGTCTAGTTGTTCGGCATAAGCTTGGTATTTACCTAGTAGTGGCGTGACGTATTCAGTACGCATACGAGATAGTGTACTTTCGTTATAGCGATGCAAGTAAACGAGACACTCAAAGGCTTTTTCTTTGCCCGAGCTAAATAGCCAGTAAATGGGTCTGTTCTTATAAGTCTGCATGTGGTCTTTGTAGAACTGTGTCGATAGATAACGACGTATGGTAGCTGCGGCTGATTCCGAGTTCTTAGGCTTAATGGCATCTAGACATAGCGAGTCTGCAATAAATTGAAGGTTTTCAGTTAGGTTTTCTTCGCCCCAAACGGTTTTAACGAATTCAACCACTCGGTTGCTAACATCGTCTTTAAACCACTCTTCATCCGTTATTGGAATAATACCGTCACTGTCTGCTGCAAAGGTTTGGTATAAACTGGCATCAAAACCTTCGTTGCCCACATGAGCGTACACCAAACCGTCTTGGTCTAGTGAGTAACGTCCTATTAAAAGCCCAACAAGATAGCTAATAAGGGTTGAAAAAAAGTCTGATTGGTATCTATTGTTGAAATTACTACTTCCTGAATATCGATATTTTGGATTACAAAAAAGACTAACTCTGTCAAGACTTACTTGAGAGGCTAATTCACTAGAAAGACCAAATTTATTAATAAAGAACTGGTTATTGGTTTCTTCTAGATTAATTACTTCATTGATAGTATCTTTCGATTTACTTAAATGCTGTTCATACAGATTATTTAGCTTTGATCCTTCATAGCTGAATAGGGAATGTCTTTCAAAATTGAAAGATAATTCAGAACTATTCCAATCATTGCGATGTATATTAATTAATTTTAAAATAGTTTTCGTTAGCTCAAGCTTTTCATTTGTTTTTATTTCAAACCATGGCAACCTAGCAATATCTCCTGAATTAAAGTTCATCGTGGGATTCATCACTTTAATAAAATAACTTGCAGTATTAGAGTTCAAATAAGCAGCTACAACCGGTTGATCAGCAGTATCAGGAAATGCACTAGGTCCTGCCACATCAAAAGTAGAACCTACTTCAGTAACTCTAGCACTAAAATCACTACTGCCAATTAAAGACCAAGTGACAGAAGGCTTAAAATAATGCTCTATATTTTTAATTGTTCTTGTAGGACTACCATATAATTTTTTAGCAAAACTCAACAACTCCTCGCCACCATTCTCCCAATTTACGACGTTAACATTATTTCCATACCATCTTCGAAACTCACCTCCCTTACTATGAGGAAACCATTTTTTTCCTGACAAAACAGCTTCATCATTATTTTTCGACCTGAAAGAACAGTTCTGGTAAGAAACTTCATACCAGTATCTGATAAATCTATTTACATCAGAAGTTGCCATTCCTTGTCGAGGTTTAGCAATATTTTCAAATAAAACAGCCTCTTCAAAAATACTTTTGGATGTTTCACTAACCCAATAAGCAATTGTTTTACTAGGTATTTTAAGAAAGCTATTTGAAGTAGTTAACTTATTACGTTCATTGTTACAAGGAAATTCAAATGGAACACCAAAACTATCAGCTTCAAAATAACGTATACAAGAAAAGTTAGCTATAAAGTAACTATATAGTTGCTTACTCATTATGTATGCAGAAGTTCCAAAATTAATCCCTAATGGTGTTCGACCTTTACCAACATATGGCATATGCACCATAGAAAGTATAGAACTAGTACTTAAAACCCATTCTCTAAACTTAAGATAAGATGATAGAAACATCCAGCTTTCCATTACTATCATCGCTGAGTAACCACTATCAACAGTAATGTTAAATGAACGCTCCATCATTACTGAATACAAGTCATGTTTAGAAAGAGGAAATCTTAAGTTAACAAAATCTTTAAGATCCCTATTCATACCTCTACTTCCCATATAAGGAGGATTAGCTACTACAGCATCGTATCGAATAGATAACAGCAATGCTTGATGCACCACATCAATGATCTGACTGGCTGCTGCACGCTGTATCGAATCACCTGACTCTGATAGCTCAAGCACAGTGTCATGTAACTCCTTCAGTGCTTCATATTCTGCTGCCGGCACTTCAATCAATGAACCAAAGGTCTTAGCTTGCTTGAACCTTTCGATGTTACGCTGCAATAGTTGATAGCGGTTGTCTGCTTCAAATGAGCTTAGGTCTAAGTCACCACCAAACATGTCTTGAGTCGCACCGCTTGTCCAATCACCCGATAAGTTTAAGTCTTGCCATAGCTTCGGCAGATCTAGGTGCTCTGTCTCTTGTAGTGACAGCACGTTTAAACGTACGTCACGACTAAAGATACGTCTATCATCTTGGCGTGCCATCATCATGAGTGAGAAGCCAGATAGCTGTGCTGCTCTATCATCAATGTCTAAGCCATATATATTTTTCTCTAGTATGAGCTTGGGGATGTCACGCGAACGATAACCTCGCTCTTCATAGATGGCTTTAAGGATGTTGTAGGCTTCAATGAGGATATGGCCAGATCCACTTGCTGGGTCTAGTACTTTGATAGTCTCTGGATCTATAGACTCTGGGGTGATGGCTTTTAGTTGCTCATTGACCTCTTCTGTCTGTTCGGCAGGCTCAATGTAGTATTCCATTTCTGCTTTAATTGGCGAGTCAGGATAGGTCTGAAGCCAGTGACGCCCTACGGAATTCTGTACTAAGTATTTTACAATCCAGTTGGGAGTAAATAACTGGGTTGCAGCAGGGATGTCTTCGCTTTTGACTACTTTGCCAATGACTTCGTCTTTTTTATCTGAGATATAGAACTGATATAACCAGCCAATGACTTCTACTTGTTGCCAGTCTTCTTCTGGAATGCTATCAACCAAACCACGTAGTATCGAGTCGGTGCGGGTTAGATTGTCTGGTAATAAAAGCTCTGTTTCATCATTTAAGGCTTCAAATAAGAACGGCATGGCTTCATGAAGCTTATGACACTGACCAAGTAAAAGCTCACGATACAACTCTTCGTTTTTATTACCTGCAAGTTTAAGATCAATGATGTGGTTTCGATCTAAGCCTAGTTCTTCAGCCGCATCTTGGGCATGGTCTATGATCTCAAACTGCTTTTCAGCGCTTGGGTGAGAGAGTACTCGAAAACCATGACCCAAATAGCCGTGTATTTCCATGTAGCGAATGGCACTTAAGCGGTTAAACCAGGTGTAGGCGACTTGTTCTACGAGCTGCTCATAGCCCAGTTGCTGACTTCTTTCAACCAGACGTTGCCTACGTTGGGCCAAACTGCTATCAAAATTGTTATCACCAATTTGTAAGACTGATCCTTGTATTATGGCTTCAGTAACTTGGAGCTCCCCTTTCTTGTTAACACTGATACCAAAGGTACTGAGTCGTTTGGCGACTGCGTCCATAAACTCAAGACGCGCTTTAGGGGCATAACTCTTTATGTTACTGGTTTCCATGGAATATCTTCTTGTCTTTGTTGTTTGTTTGAGCGGTTAGATGTGGGAAAAAATTATAAGCTAGTAGATATTTATACCCTACTAGCTTAATTAACCGTTTTCCTACTTAAATACCCTGATGCATAGATACTTACAATCGTACTTTCTAAATTTATTTAATTCTTATCCTGTCACCAGCTTCTACCGACTTTATTAGCTGCTCTCTTAGCAAGGATAAACAGTCATCAATCTCTTGGACCGTTTCGATTATCCCATTTGAGACTGATTTTCTAATTAAGTCGCTAGGACTAATGGGAACTGTTTTTCTAGGAATTACATTAGTTGGTTTATTGGTATCGATGTTGGTGTTGGTAGTAGCGTTATCAGCAATATCACTGACAGGTTCAGACTCAATAGTACTACTTTTTTTCTCTAACGCTGCCTGCTTATGTTGCTCTTCGACATACGCATTTATCAAATCATAAGCCTTATCTTCAAAGCTCATAGACTCACCTTGCTCACTAAGTATTTGGTGAATGGAGTCTGTATTTTCTATACGCTCACGACACTTTCTTAATGGATATAAGGCTTCGTTACTTATATTAGCGGGAGCAGATGCTACATCCAGAGCTTTTTGCACTCTCTCAACTTTCGAATCCACTTTGCGAAGAGCATCTTCTTTTTTCTCTTTAACAATGCTGTCATTAACAGCTTTTATCTTCTCAATAAGTGGGTTTATGAAGCGAACCTTACCATAAGGATCTTCCATGCTGTGTATGGATTCAAGCTCTTCAAGGGCTTTGGCAGCTTCAGGATTCTCCATCAACTTTGATTTGTTCGCTTTAAACCTTTGGTTCAATGCCACATCAAGCTGCAACCATGTGTCCACTTGGTTTTCATAGAAATCTTCTAAATCCTCAAAGTCTTCAGAAAAATCTTCCAAGCTTCCTTTTTCCTTCACAAAGCGTTCAATTAGCAAATAGCTAGTACTTTCTTCTAATACGCCACTGACTAAAACCAAACCTGCTTCAATTTTTTGCTTACCAGGAAACTTTCCACTCTGTGACCTATTCTGGAACGCCTTTAAATGATCTCGCCAGCTTCTTAACTCAGAAACGATCAGTGCATACAATTCTTTTTCTTCAGATCCTGTAAAGGTTTTGCCAAATAAAGCCTTAACTAATGCAGATGCCTTTTTAATGTCTGACTCACCATGCCGGCGAACGGTACTTATTCGAATATCGGGACGCTTACGCCCATTCGTAAATGAATCATAAGCTTTATTGAGCGGTAAGCTGTCATTGCCGATATCAAATGAAAGCTTACCTGCCAGCCCAAGCCTAGCAACCACA
>CAXBKC010000027.1:0-16671 GCA_963975615.1 uncultured Oleiphilus sp. | reverse complement strand
CTTTTATTTTTATAATCCTATCTCACTCAGTAAATGCGTTAAGCATTCAAAAAACTAAAGAGACATTAGGCCAACGCCTTTTCTTTGATCCGATTTTATCTTTGTCCAAGACGCAATCCTGTTCGAGCTGTCATGACCCAAGCGCCGCCTTTATAGACAAGCGAAATAATAATAGCCATGGCGCAGGCTCATCAGGGCATGATGGAAAGTTCATTGGTGACAGAAATACACCCACGGCGGCTTATGCAAATCAAACCCCTAAATTTCATATAAACAACAAGGGTGAATATGTGGGGGGTATGTTTTGGGATGGCAGAGAAGCGGACTTAAAAGAGCAAGCTGGCGGCCCACCACTAAATCCTATTGAAATGGCGATGCCAGACAAAAATACAATCGTTAATCGACTTAAAGAAGATCCTGACTACCATGAATCTTTTATCGAGCTTTTTGGCAATCAGATATTTAAATCTGCTGATGCGACTTATGAGGCAGTCAAAGAAAGTATTGCTGCTTTTGAAACTACCGATTTTTTTTCACCATTTGATTCTAAATACGACAGATATCTAAGTGGTGACTATCGATTAAACGAACAAGAAGAACTAGGTATGACGTTATTCTTCTCAGAACAATTCACTAACTGTAATGAATGCCACCTACTTAATAAACGCCCTTTAACGACCAAAGAAACATTTTCTGATTATCGCTATCACAACATAGGTGTACCAAAAAATACCCTACTTCGCACTGTTAATAATAGTATGCCCGACTATGTGGATTCGGGTTTACTCAATAACCCTGCTATATCAGACATAAAACAAAAAGGTAAGTTTAAAACACCTACGTTACGCAATATAGCTATTACCGGGCCTTATATGCATAACGGTATTTTTCAAGATTTAAAAACCGTAATTATTTTTTATAATCAATACAACTCCAAGAATCCTCAAAACAAAATAAACCCAGAAACTGGGCAACTTTGGGAAAAACCTGAGGTTCCTGAAAACTTAGCGCTTGAAGAACTAAAAAAAGGCACTGCTTTAGATGAAAAACGGATAAATGCTTTGGTTGCTTTTTTAAAGCTATTAACCGATAAACGTTATGAAACGCAGTTATAAATGTCTACAAAAAATAATTCAGTAGGCCACAAAACATATTGATAACGATTATCATTTAGATTATTATTCAGCACCAATTCATAATAATGAGGATGATTTCGTGACCATAAGGCTTTCAGATTTAAAGCGCAGCATTCCACTTTCCCTAGGACTTTCTTTAGGTCTGTTATTAATAGGCTGTCAAACTACTAATCACGATGATACTCCTGAGATTGTTTCCTCCCTGAATGTTCTCAACACCTATATTGATATAGCTCAAGCAAATTATGGCGATGCTCTAAATGCTGCAAAAACCTTAGACCAAGAAGTAAATACACTTCTTGCTGCGCCCTCTGAAGAAAATTTATCCAAGACAAAGCAAGCATGGATTAATGCGCGTATTCCATATCAACAAACTGAAGTTTATCGCTTTGGTAATAGTGTCGTTGATGAGTGGGAAGGAAAAGTCAACGCATGGCCTTTAGATGAAGGGCTTATCGATTATGTTGGCTCCGACTATGGTAGTGAATCAGATGAAAACCCTTTCTATAGCGCCAACATTATTGCCAACCCTAAGCCCCTAATTGGCGGAAAAGAAGTTGATGCCTCTAGTATTACTATGGAATTTCTTTCTGAGACGCTTCACGAAATTGATGAAGTTGAGTCAAATGTCGCAACGGGTTATCACGTAATTGAATTTTTATTATGGGGTCAAGATTTACATGGCACAAGTCCAGGTGCTGGCATGCGCCCGGCTTCAGACTTTTCACTTACAGCCTGCACTGGTGGTAATTGCGAACGCCGACGCGAATATTTAAAAGCAGCAACATCATTGCTCATAAAAGATTTGAATGACATGCATCAAAGTTGGTTAGCAGAAGGTGCTGCCAATATCGATTTGATCAACAAAGGTACAGAAGGCGGCTTAGCTACTATTCTGACAGGAATGGGTAGCCTTGCGTACGGCGAACTAGCAGGTGAAAGAATTAAGCTTGGTTTGATGCTGCACGATCCTGAAGAAGAGCATGACTGTTTTTCAGATAATACACATTGGTCTCACTATTATGACGCTAAAGGTATTAAAAATATTTACCTCGGTGAATACACGCGTATTGACCAATCGAAAATAACTGGTAGCAGTTTATCGCAACTTGTTCGACAAACAGACTCCGCACTAGACGATGAGATGAAATCTAAACTCAACACCACCGAACAAGCTATGCAAGTAATGGTTGATCAAGCAGCAACTGGAAATACCTTCGACGTTCTAATAGGCGAAGGTAATACACAAGGCAATAAAATTATCAGAACGATTATCGATGCGTTAGTTGACCAAGCAAAAACGACAGAGAAAATTATTCTAGCCTTAAATTTACAAAACATTGAGCTTGAAGGCTCAGATAGTTTGGATAATCCAGACTCAATTACTAATTAGAGTTCCTAGATCACTCTATGGTATTTAATTATCTATGCAATAAGGGTGGCGTCGCTACCCTTCTCATATTTTGCATCTTTGTATGGGTTCCTGACACCCATGCAAAATCACAAATCATTTCCCACGATGACTTAGACATCAAAATAGGCCAAGCCATCTTTGAAAAAATATGGGTATTTGCGCCGTCTAGCACCAAATCTAGTGATGGTTTAGGACCTCTTTACAATGCACGTTCCTGTAATCAATGCCATGGTTTATCAATTAAAAATAAGAGCTCTCTTCCCTCTTCCTTAGTCATCCATTTAAGCATCGAACCCTCTTTAGATATGAGATATCAGGACACTGAAAAGAATTTAAAAGAGCTGGGTTTTATCCCTGAGCCCAACTACGGAAAACAATTACAAACATTTGCTTACCCTGGTGCTAAAGCTGAAGCAGAAATATCTGTGTCATATGAGAAGGTACTAGCTATCTTTGCAGATGGCGACCAAGTGAGTTTATCTAAACCTAATTACAAGATCGACTCGTATGGCTATGGCGACTTTCACCCTGACTATCGATGGTCACCAAGAGTTGCACCTAGAATGATGGGACTGAATTGGCTGGAAGCCATTCCTGTCGAAACTCTGCTTTTAAATTCTGATACTGAGGATAACAACAATGACGGAATTTCAGGCAAGATTAACTGGGTTTGGGATTCTACGTCGCAATCAACTCAAGCAGGAAGATTCGGTTGGAAAGCGGCCAAAGCAAACCTAGAGCATCAAAACCTTGCAGCACTATCAACCGATATCGGTGTGAGTTCTTGGTTATTTCCAAAAGCTGAAGGTGATTGTACTGAAGCCCAAGCTCACTGTTCACAGCTTGCTAAAGCCACTGAAACTTACGTAGCAAGTTCAGCTCATGGAGATTCACCAAACCAACTAACAGTAGAAGCCTCTAAAGAAATGACAGACCTGTTATTGCGGTTTACTGCATCGCTTAGCCCAGATCAACGATTGTCACCAAATAACAAAGACCGTTCTAAGCTTGAATATGGCCGGCAATTATTTAATAAAATTGGCTGCCACAGCTGCCATATTAGTCAGTATGATAACGTTATAAATACCTATTCAAATGATAGGAAAAGCACCACAATATACCCTTATACAGATTTGCTCTTACATGATATGGGTACTTCATTAGCAGACAATCGCAAAGAGTTTGCTGCGTCTGGTAATGAATGGCGAACGTCCCCTTTATGGGGCATCTCAAAATATTTACAAGAGTCACCTAACCCGCACTTTCTTCACGACGGCAGAGCCAAGTCGGTCATGGATGCTATTTTATGGCATGGTGGCGAAGCAGAAAGCTCAAAACAAGCTTTCATGAATCTGCCGAAAGAACAACGAACATCCCTTATAAACTTTGTGGAATCTCTCTAATGCACACAACTCAATTAACTCAAGCCAAAACCATTTTAAAGTTGGTACATTTATTCGGCGTTTTATTGCTCACTACTTTTACTTCACTTGCTTTTTGCCTTGAAGAGCCTAGCGTAGTTGACCCAGAATCTCACATCAAGGAATGGCAAAGCTTCAATATCAACACTGTCAACAGCTATATAATTCCTGCATATGAGAGCTTAGAAAAAAACACACAAGCACTAAACGCTTCCGTAAATAAATTATGTCTTAACTCAAAGGAATCACCCGAGTTGCTCAGCCAAGCACGTGAAGCGTTCCATAAGACAATGGATTCATGGCAAATTATTCAAAACATTCAATTTGGCCCTATTCAAATATTAATGCGTAATTACAGTCTACAATTTTGGCCGGACAAGAAGAATCATGTTGGAAAGCACTTAACAAGTTTACTTGAAACAAATGACCCAACTTCATTATCTGAGGGTGAATTCCATAAAGCCAGTGTCAGCATAAAAGGCTTACCTGCTATTGAACGTTTTTTGTTTGATGACGATGAAACCCAACAATTACTGAGCAACCCCTTCCATTGCCAAGTATTGCAACGTATTAGTATTTATACCCAAGGCATTGGTCATGATCTTGTTGATGAATGGCAAGAAATGAAAACACAGTTCACGGATATTTCTGCTGATGGTTACTTTGAAACACAGTTAGATGCATCAACTGCGTTATTAAAAGCCTTAGTGGAACCAATAGAAGTCATTCGTGATTTAAAACTACTACGTCCTTTAGGTAGTGAGTTTGGACAACAAAAAATGAAGCGCCTTGAATCATGGAGAAGTCAACGTTCTCTACGTAACATTCAAATGAACATAGAGAGTCTTTATCTTTTATATAAGAACTTAAACGACATTGTAGGGGCGGCAGAAAATACCTTAATTAATGAAAAATTTAAGCAAACCCTTAAACAAATCGATGCAATGAAAAAACCAATAGAATTATCGATTGAAACTAAAATCGGCTATCAGGAAATATTAAACCTAAGTGATTCGCTGAAAACACTTCACGGCTTATTGGAAAATGCAGTTATTAATCAAGGCATACATTTAGGCTTTAATAGTCGTGATGGTGATTAAATAATTATGCGCAAAAACTATATTAGTAGAAGATCTTTCAGCTTAGGCTTAGGCTACTCTGTCATAGGTTCGACCCTAGGCTATACACACTTAAGCACCATGGCGTCAACACAAGTTGAGGCCAGCAATAAAGTAAAGCAAGTAGCACGCTACGTTAGTGCTGCTACGGACCTTGCTAACAATCATTTCCTGATTATTTTAGACTCAGAAGGTAAGCAAACTTCCAAGCTTGGCTTGCCAGCTCGAGCACATCAAATAACATTCAATCCACAGTCAAATACACTTGCGGTTGCAGCTAGGCGACCTGGAAAATATTTAACGATTGTCGATGCCATTAGCGGTAAATTAATTCGACAGTTAGAGCCTGAAATTGGTCATCATTTTTATGGGCACTCCGTTTATTCATCAGATGGACGTTTTTTATACACGTCTGAAAATCAGATAGTCTCTGGCGCAGGCCGTATTTTTGAGAGAGATGCTTCGGCTCATTATGAAGTATTACGTTCATTTCCTTCTTACGGCATTGGACCGCACGAAATTAAAATTCATCCTGATAATACAACGCTCGTGGTGGCGAATGGCGGAATACTTACCCATCCAGAGTCTGGCAGAGACAAGCTTAATCTTGATACTATGAGTCCATCTTTAGCTTATATATCTATTGATACAGGTAAATTATTAGAAGAGAGAAAGCTGCCTACTGATCTACACCAGCTTAGTATTCGACACATCGATATAAACTCGAATGGCATTACTGCAATTGCATTACAGTATCAAGGCGACAAAACAGACAACGTGCCGTTAATTGCACTACATCGACGCGGTAAAGAGATTCAAATGCTCTGGGCACCTGAATATGTGAATCGTAGATTGAAAAACTATTGCGGCAGCGTTTGCTTTAACCAAAGCGGTAATATCTTTGCTGTCTCCTCACCAAGAGGAAATACAGTTACATTATGGGACACAAAAAACGCGGAATTTATCTCAAACCTAGATTGTTCTGATGTCTGTGGCATTAGCCAATCTACTAACAACGGTTTTATTTTTTCAAACGGCTTGGGGAAATTATATCAATTCAATTTTAAGCAACCAGTACTAAAGCTCATGAGTCAAAACAGTACTTTTGCCTGGGATAATCATCTTAACCACATTTAAAGCAGCCGCTATTCGTATCAGCTCTTAAGGTCTATTATGTTATTTTACGCCATTAGACTACACTCAATTAACATATACATACTATGACAATGCTTAGCATTTCAAACTAGCTATCACTAAATAAAACTATACATTTAAGGTTTATTACTCTCACGGTTTTCTTTTTAGAAAAAATCTGTTAATTATTAATATCTATCAACAACGTGTAACCATGCGAAAATTCTGGGTTGGCTGACTTTGAACAAATCAAATTCACTAAATGTTTTTTTAGTACTTTTATTTCTTTGCGGCTTTCGCTTTAGCTATGCGGAAACCCAGGGTATTTCCATATCTCAATCTTCATTTATTCAATCAAGTTTCCAGTATATAAAAGACGACTCCGGTACTTTTTCTATTAAAGACGTCCGTTCTTTAGCAGATAATAGCTGGCTAGAAGAAGCGACTGGCAGCGCCAATTTTGGTATGACGACAGATCCTTATTGGCTGCGTTTTAAACTAAATAACATCAGTAATAAAAACCTTAATTTAGTGGCGGCACTTGACTACTCTCAGTTGGATGATGTTGTTTTTTATGAATTTTTGGGAGATGTAAAACTTAGAGAATTTGCAACTGGAGATACTAAACCTTTCTACCCTAGGGATGTAGACCACCCTATTATGTCCTTTCACGTTAGTCTTGAAGCCAAACAAGCTAAAACTATCTACATTCGTGTTCAAACAGATGGCTCTATGATTTTGCCTCTTAGAATTTTACATGAAAATATGTTTTTTGTTGAAGCGTCGAAAGAACAGAAACTACACTTTTTCTACTTTGGCTGTTTAACGGTCATCATTCTCATAAATTTGGCTGTTTTTCTCACACTGCGAGAAAAGTTATACCTCTATTATGCAGTGGCCATTTCTGGGTATTTACTTTTTTTCACGTCTATATCCGGATATAGTTTTCAACATTTATATCCTCAACATCCAGCCCTTCATGGAAGAGCTTTACTAGTATCCATGCCGATACTGGCATTGTTTTCGGTACTCTTCTGTAGAGAGTTTTTACAAACAAAACAGCATAGTTTGAAATTAGATATGGCGCTTCGTGCAATGCTATATTTTGAAATATTTAATTTCTTTTCTGCACTATTTTTCAGCTATAACACCGCAATCATGATCTCAGCCATTTCAGCCCTCTTCTTCTTTAGCCTTTTATTAATAGCTGGGCCAATTTCATGGGCAGCTGGTTTGCGGGCTGGCATATTTTTCACAATAGCCTGGACACCTCTCACTATTGGAGTATTAGCCACAACAGGAAGATCTTTAGGTTTTTTCCCTGAAAATTTTATTACCCAATATGCCATGCAAATAGGATCTGGACTTGAAGCCTTTATTCTCACCCTTGCTTTAGCCGACAGACTTTACCACGAGCGAGAAGATAAAATTGAAGCGCAAGCAGATAGTCTACGTAAAGAAATAGCACATCATGAAGCACAAAATAAATTGGCAGAAGCCATGGCTCATGACCCTATCACCCACTTACCGAATAGGAACCGTTTTGAGTGGATGGTCAACCAAAAAATAAAACAAGACCCAAATGGTCTGTACTTTGTCGGTGTCGTCCGTATAACACGGTTAGACGAAATTAACCGGACACTTGGCTTAACACGAAGCGAACGTTTACTTATATACATTGCAAAAAAAATGACTGACTTGGCCACTACACAATCAGGTGTACATAAAGTAATTGATCAGACAGGTAAGAAAGAATGTGTTTATCAAATTTCTGGAGATTCTTTTGGAATTCTGATTACTCCCAACACACTTACAGATAATTTCAAAAGCCTTGAGCATTCCTTAATGAAATTATGTGAGCCTGCCGTTT
Source organism: uncultured Oleiphilus sp. (assembly GCA_963975615.1). Lineage (GTDB taxonomy): Bacteria > Pseudomonadota > Gammaproteobacteria > Pseudomonadales > Oleiphilaceae > PZPK01. The sequence continues at coordinate 8,578 of CAXBKC010000027.1, read as the reverse complement.
TAGATAATTTGGCAATCGACTTACACCCTTTATTTGGTGCATCTGTCTATCCAAAACACGGCAATAACGCAGCAATACTTATTCGCAATGCTCATGTTGGAATGAAAAACACACCTCACGCTGTGCAAAAATTAGGATTTTATTCTCAAAAGTACGATATTTATAGCGAAAGTCGGCTTACACTCATGTCCGATCTCAGAGAAGCGTTGCTGCATAACCAAACAGAATTATTCTATCAACCAAAATTAAGTCTCATTACGGGCGAAATAGTTGGTTTAGAAGCCCTCATTAGATGGAATCATCCAGAACGAGGTTGGATATTCCCTAATGATTTTATACCCTTAGCTGAAGAAACGGGTGTTATTACTTTACTCACGCGCTGGGCATTTGAACAAGGCATTAAAGATTTAGCCGCTTTATTAAATGATTATCCTAAGTTAGGGGTCTCCATTAATATTTCAGCAAGAGACTTAGCTTTTGGCGACCTCAATAATTTAATCGAAACGACGCTAAAACAATACCATATCGATACAACGTTCCTCACAGTTGAATTAACTGAAACTGCGGTAATGGAGGACCCTAACTCAGGTTTGCTAATTTTAAAGAGCTTATCCGATATTGGATTAAAAATATCTATTGATGATTTTGGTAGTGGCTATTCTTCTCTCTCGTATCTCAAAAAATTACCTGCCTCAGAAATTAAACTAGACCGCTCTTTATTAATTGATATTTGTACCAGCAAAAGCTCAAAAGTTATCGTAGAAACGGCGATTAATATGGCACATGGCTTAGGCTATAAATTGGTTGCTGAAGGTATTGAAGATAAGGAGAGCGCCCTACTTTTAAAAGAGATGGGCTGCGACATGCTTCAAGGTTATTGGCTTTGCCACCCTCTCCCGTTGGATGAATTAAAGGTTTGGCTTAGATCGTACAAAAATATTTTTTAGCATATATATTGCAAACACACTTAAACTAACTGAAAGTACCCTTTATTGTTAAATACAAAATGAGGAACTTCTCAGTGAACAGATTTTCACCAATTAAAACATTCCACACATTAGTCTTAAGCTTTGCAGCAATAGTAATCCTTTTAACATCGGGCTGTGCTTCAATAGGAAATGACTTCCCAGTCAGTGATGTGGCCACAATTGAAATAGGTAAAACAACACAGAAACAAGTAAAAGAGATGTTTGGTTCGCCTTGGCGGACAGGGCTTGAAAGCGGCCAAAAAACGTGGACTTATGGCAGTTACAGCTACGGCCTATTCCAAGAAAAAAATGCGAAGGATTTAGTTATAAGGTTTGATCAAACGAATGTTGTTGCTTCATATACGTTCAGCACAACAGATCATGGTGAGTAATAACACTATTGAATGAATAAAAAAGCCAGGCTCCGCTTGGCTTTTTTATTATAAGGCCGGCGTTAATCTAAATCACTTGCATCATGACGCTCATGAACTTGTGATGCTTCATCACCCCATGCTCGATTCACACTTTTACCACGTGCTACAGCGGGTCTGTCATGTAACTCTTTCGCCCAACGCACCACATTTGTGTAAGAAGCAACGTCTAGAAACTCTGCGGATTCATATAACTTGCCTTCAACTAATACGCCATACCATGCATAATTCGCCATATCAGCAATTGTGTAGTCATCACCACAAAGAAATTTCTTAGTTGCGAGCTGCTTATCTAATACATCTAACTGACGCTTTACTTCCATGGCATAACGGTCAATTGGATATTCTAATTTTATGGGTGCATAAGCATAGAAATGCCCAAAACCACCGCCTAAAAAGGGTGCGCTGCCCATTTGCCAGAATAACCAAGACATACATTCGGCACGTTCAGAAGGCTCCGTAGGCAGGAAAGCATTATATTTTTCTGCGAGATAAACCAAAATTGCACCAGATTCAAAAATTCGTGTCGGCGGACTTGTACTGTTATCTAACAAAGCTGGTATTTTGGAGTTCGGGTTAATCTCAGTAAAGCCACTGCCAAATTGATCTCCACTACTGATATCAATTATCCAAGCATCATATTCCGCATCTATTTTCCCTAGTGCTAATAACTCTTCTAACATGATCGTCACTTTGACGCCATTGGGTGTTGCGAGCGAATAAAGTTGAAGTGGGTGTTTGCCGACCTTTAATTCTTTGTCGTGAGTTGGGCCTGAGATAGGCCGATTGATACTGGCGAACTTACCGCCACTTTCTTTATTCCATGTCCACACTTTTGGTGGAGTGTAAGCTGCGTCATTACTCATAAGATCGTCACCAAGTTTAGAAAAGTTCATTCACAATATAGCAGCCTAATTAAGCAAGGACTATGCAGCATTATGGGAAAAATAATTTTAAATACGCTAGCAAGGTGCGTAGAAACACTCTATAAACTGACTAAAGCCTAAAAAGTTTCTAGCTTAAGAGTGAAGGTAAAACAGGTGCCTTTGCCTTCCTCACTATCTACTGATATTTCTGATTCATGAAGCTCGATTATTTTTTTGCTAATAGCCAAACCTAAGCCGGTATTACCTTTCTTACTTTTTGCACTATTGCGCGCACGATAATAGGCATCAAAAATAAAAGGTACATCGGCTTGGGGAATACCTGCTCCGGTGTCTTTTACTTGTACTTTAATTAAGTTTTCTTGATCACCAATACCATGACAAAGGATAACCCGAATTTCATCACCTTGCTGACAATGGCGAATAGCATTATCAATTAAGTTCACAAAAACACGTTCCAACTTGGGTAAATCGGCCTTAGTTATTAAGGCATCATTTTCAGGGTGGTCAACCTGCATAGAAATGCCTTTGGCTTTAGCGACGAGTGAAAGCGACTGCACAACATCGTAACTTAAATCGGTTAAGGAAACGGGCTCTAAGTCCAACGATGCGTGCTCACTATCCAATCTTGCCAGCTCAAATAATTGCTCTACTAAGTTGCTGATATGCTGGCCATTTTCAAGCGCAATTCGTACAAGTTCATCCTTTTCTGGCTCAGTTAATGTGTTCTCGGATAATTGCCATGTTTCAAGGTAACCAAGCAGAGCAGAAAGTGGCGTTCTCAAATCGTGCGAGACATATGAAATAAGTTCCTTTCTTAGCTCATCTGTGGTTTTTACTTTTTCATACTGGCTTTGCATTTCGCCAGACATTTCCCTAAATGTGGCCCCTAAACGATTTATTTCGTCACCTTTTTCATTCCAATTATTCATAGCTTGTTGAAGTTTATCGCTACTCATTTTAAAACCAGACTTTCTGAACAATTGCATATCTTCACTTAGTTTTCTTAAGGGTTTCGTTAATAATCCAAATACGACCATCAAGGTTAAGAGTATGAAGCATAAAGAAGCAATAACACCCCAAACACCAAGCTTGATGATATGGCTACCTTTTAGAACATCGACGACATCATCGTATTTTTCACCACCAATGATGATATAGAGATAGCCAATCAACTTTTCTTCGTGTTTGATTTCTGCAACAGAGAATATTTTATGACGCGTTAGTGAACGTGGATCGTCACCTAAAATAGGCAATAAAACTTGTTTAGATAAAAACTGGCGTACTGATTTTAAGTCAACATGATCACGCTTAACTTTTCCGGGTTCCGCCGAAAAAGTTTGAATACGTCCATCTACATCAAGCACGTAGAACTCAAAAGCTGGACCTAAGACCATCATGCTATGAAATGCAGACTTTAACGCCTTATGATCCAACTCTCCGTCTTTCAGTAACTGATGATCTTTCACCATGTGCTGAGCAAGTTGCTTATGCAGCTTTTGCTCTACTTCATTTTGGTAGCTGTCTGTTAACTCACTCATCAAGAACATCATGAATAGACTAACCACAATAAAACTGGCTAATAAAGCCATCACCAATTTGCTATAGAAGGAATTTAACCATTTATACATCATTGAATTTATATCCTACACCCCAAACTGTAAGCACATATTCTGGTTTAGACGGGTCGACCTCTATCTTAGTTCTTAGTCGGTTGATATGAGAATTTACTGTGTGTTCGTAGCCTGAGTGCTGATAACCCCAAATACTATCAAGTAGCTTACTTCTACTGAATACCATCCCTGGGTTTCGCGCTAAATAGAGTAATAAGTCAAACTCTGTACTTGTTAGTTCAACTTTCTGATCGGAGATACTAACCATTCGCTTGGTCGGACAAATACTTAAGCGCCCAAAGCTTAAGGTTTCTTTGATCAGGGTTTCGGGCTGCCGCATCATATCCACGCGCCTTAATTGTGCTTTTACTCTTGCCTGAAGCTCTCGAACGCTAAAAGGTTTAGTCAGATAATCATCTGCCCCCATTTCCAAACCTAATACTCGGTCAATCTCACCGTCTTTGGCTGTCAGCATAATAATGGGCATTGTTTTTCCTTCACCTCGTAGCCTTCTACATATTTCCAACCCATCTAATTCTGGCAACATAAGGTCAAGAATAATCAGGTCATATCCACCTGCTTGTGCCATTTTTAAACCTAGCATGCCATTTTCTGAACTTTCAATTTCATAACCTGTAGAACGAAGGTTAATCGCTAGCAAATTATTAATATCATGATCATCTTCAACAATAAGTATCTTACTTGCCATGTACACTTAGCCTTTAAAAAGGAAAGCAGGTAATTCAAATATCAAACTGAATTACCTGCTTAATAGAGAAAATAATTTCTCTTAATTAACTCGGGTTATTGTTAGCATAGCCGCTGGCCCATCAAATTTATGAGAACCATCTAACACTGATTCAGTATATGAATCATCCATACTCACCACACCCGGGTGCATGGCAACAAAGTCAACGTCATTTCTGGCTGCATCAAAACCTGTTCCGCCATCGGCTGGGCCAGGCATTGTACCTGCTAATTCATCATTTGCTTCTGTGCCTGCATCATAGACGGGTAAATAGACAACAGTATTATCACCCACCTGCATATTGCTTAGGTTCAAACCTGTTATACCTGCAAATGCGTCATTTGTATTTACTAACATGGTGACCGCAGTTAGATAAAGATCTGTCACCTTCGAGTTTAAACCTATCACCGCTGTGTCACCCGGAGCAATGATCCCTGTACCTGAAGCCGATTTTTTAGTTGATGCCGTTCCTAAAAATTCGCTATTATCGCCCGACTCTGCGATGTGCTCGATGCCTAAAGAAGCACTTTCACCGATAGTCCAAGCGCTATATGAAGCAGAGTGCGCCCTTAATGCTAAAGGTGAAAATGGTTGATTATTGGTTAAATTAACTATTTCAACTTCATACGCTACTTTGGCAACATGCTTATCATCACTACAAGCCATTAAAAATATTGACGCTGAAAATAACGTTAACAGCTTAACCATTGCAGGTTTAGAGCTTTTCGTTTCTTTAGTAGTCTTTAATGAAAGGCTGTTTCTTACATTTATCATAATATTCTCTCCCTTGATCTCAGTTCGGCATAATATACCGAGTTAGTTTCCAGCCTTACTTGACAGTAACTGTCACTTTAGCAACTGGATTTAACCAACGGTGAATTCGACTATCAACATCACTGATACCACCTGTCGCATCGGTATCACCAATATTCCCTCTATGAATATGAATCATTTGATTCGCTTCTGTAGATGTAACACCTGCTGCATTAGTGCCACCATTCATACCTGGGTTAGCCGGAATACCTGCTACACCAGGCGCCCCACCACCATTTACGATTTCGTCATTGGCTTCGGTACCAGCATCGTAAGCGTTCAAATATAAAGTATATGTACCGGCTGTTTCAGGAATTTTCCAACTATCAAGCCCCATAAATGCGTCATTGGTTGGTAAGAGCATAGCAACAATAGTCAATCGGTCATTGGCACCTGTTGCCATATCAGAAATCATGGTTGACGTTCCAGGCGCTAGAACACCAGCTGCTGGATTTGCAGAACTTACCGCGCCAACTCCGTCTGCTATTGTGACTAAACCTGAAATATCACCCCCTTCAGCCATGGCTTGAATCGCAGATGAAGCACTGTCACCCACACTAAAAAAATCAGTAGTATCCTGATGTGCTGTAACGAGTAAAGGCGTGTAGTACATACCTTGTGTTAAATTAGTCACTTTAACATCAATAATTTCAGCCATGACCTGAGTAGCAGACATAGCGGCTAATAAGGGCAAGGCTGTTATTGTTAAAACGGACTTTTTAAGGAATGAAGTTTTTATATTGGAAGCAGTTCTTGAATAAATAGGTCGTGTACGAAGTTTCATGTGTCTTTCCTTTTTCTTTTAGAATTATTTGGGATAACGATTCAAGTGCTTACTTGATCGATACGACACAGGTTAAATAGAAAAAGTTGAGAGGGAGTCACGGAGTCATCACAATTTCATCACGAAAGTTCAAAATCGTTTAATTTTTGATTAAGGTTTGTTAAAAAAATGGTGGATGACTTTTGAATTCCCTACGGTAAACTACGTAAAAACTCTACCGGTATTCTTTATGTCATTACTTTCTTCACTGTTAAAGCTTGAGCGTCACTTTGGCCTTTGGTTATTTATTTTTATATTAACATCAGCCTCAATGGGCGTTGCCCTTTATTATCAGTATGCTATGGCTTGGGACCCGTGTGTAATATGTATTCATATAAGAGTTTATATGCTGGGATTGATGACTCTATCACTGCTTATGATCTTTCTTTCACAGTTCAATTTTATAAGATTATTAGGTTTTATTGCGCAAAGCGCCCTAGCTATCCCGCTTTTTTTAACGTGTCGTGAACTATATAGGATTGAAGTTGGCTTACAGCAAGCCGGTTGTATGTTTAATGCTGGCTTGCCAACATGGTTTGATTTAGAAGCATGGTTACCTTCCATTTTTGAAGTACGCAGCGCCTGTGGAGATTCTCCAGTATTATTGTTCAACATAACAATGGCAGAAGCGCTTTATATTGGCAGCGCCATTGCTATGTTGGGTGCAATTTTATTAATGCTGTTATCGATATTTAGTATATTTAAACAAACAAAAATAACTTAAAAGCTAGTTCAGCCAAGAATACTGCTGCTTATATTTATGGAAAAATATTTCATATTTTTGATGTGTATTTAAAGCATTTTGGTTAATCGCTTCTCTAACTTGTAAGTGACTCGCCGTTTTATTCATCAAATCTTTATTTTTGTGGAAATTAAGGCAGCTTTCATGCCACTCTAAATCACAAAAAGCCATTAGTTTTTTCGATTCAGCTTCTGGCTCCATCACTAAGTTTTCATATTTAATTGTATAAATATTTTTTGGGTACTTATCTTGCGATTTGGAGATAGCCTGAATGCAATTATCAACATATTCGAAAATATCATCTAAATTATGAGCCCACGGCAAAGTCACCATATTATTTTTCATAATTGAAATAATAGAAGCCAGTGGGTTGCGCTCACAGTAAATAATTTTGGCTTTTGGATAGATGGTAAGAATCATATCTATAAGAAAAATATTCTCGAGAGATTTATCTGTGAATCGGGTATTACCATCAATCAAATTTGCATTCAGATAAAGCCCACTGACTTGCCCTTGAAGGTTCAACCAGAAATCCTGTCCGGTGCTTTCAGAAATATGTTTTTGTAAGCTATCCATGGTGGCATGAAAAAATGCACCCGTTTCTTCACCCTTTAAAACACGCTCCGACCCAGAGGAAATAATATTTTCAATTAAAGTAGATCCACATCGTGGTATACCAACAATAAATATAGGCTCCAGCGAGCTAGATTCTTTATTTTCCAGATCATCTATATTTTTTACAGGAGGCCAATGAAATTGGCTCAAGGTTTTTAAATAAACATTTTTATCATAAGAAAACTTATTATTTACTTTAAAAATGCTGTGTGCTTTTTCCAAATACACCATTTCTTCTGATGCATTATTATCTTTGTAACTAAACTTAGACAGAAGCCAATATCGATAAAATTGATTGTCTGGCGTAAGCTCCGCATCTGTTTGAGCTTTCAATCGGTTTAACTGCTCGGGGCTTAGCACCTCCGAGTCTTGCATGCTTAAACGATATATAAATGACAAGTTTTCAGGATAAACCATACTAGCTTCTAACAAGATAGCTTTTGATTGTTCTAGTTCACCAAAGTCGGCATGGAGCTTAGCGATATTTTGATATAGGCCTTCGCTCTTTAAACCACGACTCAGCGCACTCAAATATACTTTCTGCGCATCTCGATATTGTTTTATAAGATAAAGAAGTTGTCCAAAGGACATGTAATACGGTAGCTGATTAGAGTCTAGACCAATCGCTTTCTGAAAAGCATCTACTGCTAAGCCAACTTCTTTTACTCGTGTTAGGGTGAGCGCATAGTTGTAATGAACTTCTGCCTGAGAGCTATCCATTCTCAAGTAGCCTTGATACAACTCTATTGCCTTATGGAACTCGCCTATCTGACTATAAATATTGGCAAGACCAGACAAGTACTTTTTATTGAACGGCTGAATGGAATTTGCTTTTTTTAAGTATTCACAAGCAAGTGGTAGGTCATTTTCGGTATGAGCAATCCAACTCAATAGGAAATACGCTTCACTTTCGTTTGGGTCCATATCTAGCGCTTGAAGAA
>CAXBKC010000026.1:0-16765 GCA_963975615.1 uncultured Oleiphilus sp. | reverse complement strand
TGTATGGATCAACGCTACTGACGTCGACACTATCCCCTACGCCACCAACAACTACCTGTATATCTTTTCCTGTCGTTGCATGAATCTCTAGTGCGGTTCCAGAACTCACCGCATAAATATTCATACCTTTCAAAACACCATTGCTATTGATTAAATCAACCAAGGCATCTGGGCTGGCCGCTGTCCCAGCCGGTAAAGTCAGAGTTTCTCCATTAATTTCAATTTCTAAAGGCGAGGCATCGCCGTTATCGATGAAATTATCTAAACGAACCTGGGTATAAGCAGTTGCTTGAACACCCTGAATATTTTGTAGATCCGAAGCAATTTTTTCTGCCGAACTATTGCCAGCAACAGGAAGTGTTTGCGTACTAACCGCCCCCGTAACTTTATCTCGAGTCATTAAAGTCAGATTCTGAGCACCAAAACCATTCACGAAAGGCCCAGCACTTGGCGCTGGCACTTGAAAACTATCAGCACCTAAGGCAGATAACTTAGTTTCACCAGGGTCTGATGAAAATAGTGTATTGGTCACACCTGAGCGGTATAACTGATTATTCATTGCTGGTTTTAAAGGAACCGGGTTCGCCGGATCTGTGACATCCAACACCTGATAAACAGTATCGCTTAGAAATTTAATTTCTAAAGGCGGTGTCAACTGACCTGGCACAGAAAAACTAGGTAACACTTGATTGGTCTGAGGGTTAGTCACGTCAAGCATTTTACCTAAACTAACAATGCCGCTTCCTATATTCCCTGCATGAGAGTTTGCACGAATAGGCGCGGCAAGCGCGATACTTTCGACCCTATCAATCACTAAGCTGATATCAGATGCACCCGTTTTAGTGGGGTTTATTGTAAAACGATCTCCCACCTTGAAAGAACCGGCATCAAACTGAACCTGAAAACCATCTACGGAAACATTTGCTGGAAAAATACCTGGCAGTGACGATTGTGCGACCGTCGTTCCATCATTTGACCTTACTATCGTAAAATCTTGATCTCTTGGGCCTTCAAAGCGCAGCTCATAATTACTCGTCGTTAGCTTACTACTATCGACAATATTCACCTGCATTTGATAGTCATTTGGAGGTAGGTTCAGACTGCTTTCTGTTATTCGGCTCTTAGCAAGAGCTGTATCATTTATATCACCAAAAAACTGCCCGCCTAGCTTACTTTCCAGATCCATACCTAAAGAGTGCTGTTTATTGACGGTATCGGCAAAAACCAAAGCTATACGACCCAAGCCATTGATGGCATTGGTTAAATCGTTATTTCTAAACTCTATTAAGCCTCCAACTTTACCGCCAGAAAGCTCTTTGCTGATAATACTGGAAACACCATTTATCTGTAGCGCGATTTCTTTCTGAGTTGAATCCGTTGGATTAGGAACTGCTTGCAGCTTGGCTGCAGTATTCCCTAGTACCAAAGGCTGACCATACATTCAGCTCACCCGGGCTTGAACCAGGAAAGGTCGATACAGTTACGAATTCCGATAGTTTCTTTAATGCTTGATCACGTTGATCTAACAATGAGTTGGGCTGATCACCACCACCTGAACCGACAGCGACAGAAATTGACTGATTCAGTTTCGCCAAGCCCTGAGACAAGCTATTAATTTCTGATACAGCGCCTTCTAGCTCAAAATCAATGGTTCGCATTTGATCATTTAAGCGGGTATCCAAAGATTTAAAACGTGATATCAAACCTTCAGTTTGACTTAGTAATAATTGTCGCTGTGGAATCGAGGTAGGATCATCTGCCCCTCCCTGAAATGCTTTAAAAAAGTTATTCATAGCAGGCGTAAGGCCTGTAGTTGCACTGGCAAGAAGGTTATCAACACTCTCAGCCTGCCCTAAAAAAACGCTGCGTTCATTATATATAGTCGTATCTGAGCGTACTTGAGAGTTGATGAACTCTTCAGCATTACGACGAATCGTCGATATGTTAGCACCCTGACCTACATATCCAGCTCCAGTTAACTGCGACGGATTATCAACAAATATAGCTTCCTGGCGACTGTAGCCCGGCGTATTTGTATTCGCAACATTATTACCCGTCACAGACAATGCTGTTTGATGCGACTTTAAACCAGATAGACCAATACCAATCAAGTTGCTCACGTATTAGCCTCCCGTTCCTAAATCTTCAAAATAGCGATCGACAATATTACTAATTTTTTCAGCATATTTAGGATCAGTTGCATAACCAGCATCTTGTAGTTCTTTTGCAAACTCTTTGGGCTTATCACTCAATGCTAAGGCACCTTGATAGCGCTCATTTGTTCTTAAAAACTGGGCGTAGTCATCAAAGCTATCTTCATAACTATCGTAGGCTCTAAAACTTGCTTGTTCTTTCATCGCTAAACCACCACGAAATTCTGTTGTGGTTATCTCCGCTTGATCACCTTGCCAGGCGTTATTGGCCTTAATACCGAATAGATTAAAGCTAGGTGTACCATCTTTCTTCAAGATTGGGTGCTTACCCCAACCCGTTTCCAAGGCTGATTGTGCGAGCATTAAGCGTGCATCAATACCGGTTTTACTTTCTACTTCTTTAGCGAAAGGATAAAGAGAGGCTATAAAATCTTCTGGGCCTTCAAATTTCAAAGGAAGATCAGTTTGCTTTTGTGTACTTGAAGATTCTTTTAGTGGATCTAATGGTAACTTAGTAATAAGTTCATCGATCGAACTCGCAGTTTCTTTAAGTTCGGCAGCTTTCTGAGACGAAATAAAAGGCTGACGAACATAGTTTTCTAAACTGAAGAACTTTCTATCTTCTACTCGCTCATTTGAGTGGCGAGCTTGACCATGTAAGGGCATGCCCTGCGCTGGAATATCAATTGTTGGAACACTTGAGTCTTTAGATAGTTGACGTTTGATAACCTCGGCTAAGCCAATACCTTTACCAGTCGACAAACTAACGGCTAGCTGACTATCAAACATTTGTTGATAGAATTCAGTCTCTGAGCTTTGTAGCATATTGCCTTCGGAAAAAACCTTATTTGCATCACGCATACTTTTAACCATCATCGATACAAATATAGATTCGAAATGTTGCGCCGCTTTATCTAAGGCGCCATCTTTATCTGATTTGGATTGATACTTTAATGATTGCAGAGCATTAAGATCGTTATAGTTATCCGTTCGGTCATACTGAGACGTATAGCGATTGGTATCTATATTAATTGGCTGCGCTGAGCTTAATAGCATTGAATTATTCATAGTTCACCTAAATCACAATCAAGTCGGCTTTAAGTGCGCCAGCTTGTTTAAGTGCTTCTAAAATAGCCATGATATCTCCGGGCGCAGCACCAACTTGGTTGACGGCCTGAACAATCTGGCTAAGCGTTGCTGCCGGCCCAAATTGAAACATTCGACTTGGCTCACTAGAAATTTCTACCGCTGACCGAGGCACAACCGCCGTCTGTCCTTGGCCAAAAGGATTAGGTTGACTAACACCAATATCTTCTGAAATTGTGACCATTAAGCTGCCGTGTGTGACTGCGGCAGGCAGCACTTTGACATTTTGACCGACAACTATCGTTCCGGTCCTAGAATTGATAATCACCTTGGCTGACGCTTCACCTGGCTCAATATTCATATTCTCTAACATGGATAAAAAGCTCACTCTCTGAGAAGCATCACGCGGTGCTTTGACTGAGATTGATGTTGCATCACTTGCATAAGCTGTTTCTGGACCAAGTAGGTCATTTATTTTTTCAGCGACATTCATCGCTGTCGTAAAATCAGGACGATGAAGGTTGAAGGTCAAAATATCGCCTCGATGAAAAGGGCTTGGAATAGAACGTTCAACAGTAGCGCCATTTGGAATACGACCAACGCTAGGAATATTAACTTGAATAGATGAGCCGTCCGCGCCTTCAGCACCGAAACCGCCCACAACCAAGCTACCTTGCGCCATCGCATAAATTTGACCATCGGCTCCCTTAAGTGGTGCCATTAACAAGCTGCCACCACGTAAGCTTTTTGCATCACCTAGCGAAGAAGCCGTAATATCAATTTTCTGACCCGGCTTAGCAAACGCGGGCAAGTCAGCATGAATCGATACCGCAGCGACATTCTTAGCTTTTGGGTCAACACCACTAGGGATTGTGATCCCAAACTTATTCATTAAGTTTCGAAATGTCTGACTGGTAAAAGGAGTATTATCACCTGTCCCACTTAAGCCAACGACCAAGCCATAACCCACCAATTGGTTGGTTCGAACACCTTGTACACCGGCCATATCTTTCAGGCGGTCAGCCATTGCTAAGGGCGCCAACATCACTAAACATAAACTCAACAAGATAGATTGCTTCATTAAATACCTCACATGAACCACCAATCGCTATTGAAGAAACGTGTTAACCATCCTTGCTTATTCACATCATCAAATGAGCCTGTGCCGCCATATGCAATACGTGCATCGGCAACCTTTGAAGATAAAATTGTATTATCTGTGCCTATATCTTGAGGCCGTACCATTCCGGTAATACGAATGTATTCGTCACCTTGATTCAGCTTTAACCATTTCTCGCCTTTAATGATTAATACACCATTAGGTAAAACATCAGATACCGTAACGGAAATACTACCTCGCAAACTATTACTCTGGTCACTTTTAGCTGCGCCATCGAAAGCTCTTGTCATTGAAGGGTTAGTTAGCAAGCTCAAACCTTTACCTGCAATGGTGTTGCCTAAAATCGTAGCTTCGTTCAAATTCACGTCATCGTCTTTATCGTAGGTCGTATCTGCAGACTTAGAAGCACTAGTATTTTCTTCTAACAAAACCGTCAAAATATCACCCACATTTAACGCAACTTGATCACCATAAAAGCTGAAGTTACGAGCTGGCTGAAAGATAGACCCTGTGACCATTTCACCCATTTGCATGCTACTTGGTGAGACAGGTGCGTAGGCAGGATCATCAGGCATGGGTCTTTCACGCATCATCGCGCCACAAGCACTTAAGCTAAGCGCAACAGCGACTACAAACGACAATCTAAGTAGATGTTCCATAGCTTGATGTAGCTTAATGTTGTGAATTTCATGCTGTTTAAACATACCCATACCTCTAATAACTCTGACAATAACTAATTCGTTCTATTTACAAGCTCTGATCTAAACGGTACTTACTTAAACAGAAATTGCCGCTCCCTGAGCTTTGCCTGCACTGAGCCCGCCGAAGTGTCGAAGGGTCTTCTAAATTAAACCCTGTACTTCATCAAAGACGTTTCGACAGGTTCAACGAGCGTCATATTTATAAATTCTGACCAATGTACTGAAGCATCTGATCGGCAGTTGAAACAACTTTAGAATTCATTTCATAGGCACGTTGTACAGTAATCATATCGACCAATTCTTTTACCGTATCGACATTAGATTGCTCTAACATACCTTGCTTTAATTCGCCAAAACCACCTATACCAGGCGTTCCACCCTGAGGATTCCCACTTGCTTCTGTTTCTCTAAACAGGTTATTACCCACCGCTTTTAAGCCTTGTGGGTTGATAAAGTCGACTGTTGTAATTTGCCCTATCTGTGTTACGCCCGTTGCGTCTCTAAGAGAGGCAGACACTATTCCATCTTCACCAATAGTAACCGATGATGCGTTATCGGGAATGGTAATAGCCGGCTGAAGTAAGTTACCGCCTGCGGTCACCATCTCGCCGTCTGAATTTATTTGAAACTGACCATCACGGGTATAGGTTGTACTGCCGTCTGGCAACAAAACCTGAAAAAAACCACGACCATTCACGGCAATATCTAAAGCCTGATCTGTTACTTCCAAGGAGCCTTGAGTGAACTGTTTAGTGGTACCTTCTATACGCACACCGGTACCTAACTGTAAGCCAGAAGGAAGTTGTGAATTTTGAGAATTCAAACCGCCTGGTTCGCGCTTTACTTGATAGAGTAAGTCTTGAAATACTGCTTCATCACGCTTAAAGCCAACGGTACTGACGTTTGCCAAGTTGTTGGATATCGTGGTTAAAGCCATATCTTGAGCACTTAAGCCCGTTTTACTAACATAAAGAGCTGGATGCATAATGCGTCTCCCGAATTTAAATTCTGACATCAAATCTCTGTGACCTGACTCAAAACCAACTCGCTACACGATTTGGGTTTTCCACATCAAGAGGAAAGTTTGAAAAACGCTTTTAGTCGACAATGTTCTGCCGGTTTTATGGCGTTTTATGAGGTCACACTAAGAGAACTGCAACAAGCGTGCCGTTGATTGAGAAATCTCTTCAGATTTACTCATTAATTTTACTTGAAGCTCGTATTGACGAGATAAAGAAAGGATATCAGTCAAAGCTGATACGGCATTTACATTAGAGCCTTCAAGAAAACCGGGCTCTACTTGAATAGATGCGTCAAAGCCTGGAGGGGCGACACCATCTTTTAGGTGAATAAGACCATCTTCACTTTTTTCCAGGTCACCACTATCAGGGTTCACTAAACGAATCCTATCGACCTGAGCTAGACCAACCGCATCTGAGCCTAGAGGCAATACAGAAATCGTCCCGTCGGAGCCTATTTCTATTTTTCCAGAAGGCGGCAGTACAATTGGACCACCATTACCCAAAACTGGCAAACCTTTGCCCGTTCTAAGCTGACCATTAATATCAATATTTAAATCGCCAGCACGCGTATAGGCTTCTGTGCCATTTTCTGACTGAACAGCAATCCAGCCATCACCTTTGATAGCTATATCCAGGTTATTACCTGTCTGAATTAAAGGACCAGCGTCAAAATTTGTACCCGGTCTTTCAGTCATAGCATAGGCCCGAGTAGGATGGTGCTCACCATAAACAGGCATACTTCTCGCTTGTGTAAAGTCCTCTTTAAAGCCAGTGGTTTTAACATTCGCCAAGTTATTTGCATGCGCTCGCTGCGCCAACATAGTTTGCTTGGCACCGCTCATCGCAATAAATAATGCTTTATCCATCTTACGTCACCTCAAATACTGTCAATAAACCATTCTTTAAACGGTATAGTTTAGAACTATATAGCTTAAATCATGCCAGTATTCTTATTCAGCCCAAGAAAAGCTCAGGCTGACTTACTAAACAGCTATTAGATGTTCAAAATAGTCTGCTGAACTGTATTAGCCGTTTCAATCGTTTTAGAGTTAGCTTGATAATTTCGCTGAGCAATAATCAAGTTAACTAGCTCATTCGACAAATCCACATTCGACTGCTCTACCGCTGAAGACGATAACAAGCCCAAAGAGGCTGTGCCTGCTGCACCGATGACTGGATCGCCCGAGGCAAACGTTTGAACCCATGCAGTATCTCCATCTGGGGACAAACCTTCTACGCTATTAAAATCTGCCAAAGCAACCTGACCCAAAACTAAAGCCTGCCCATTTGAAAAACGAGAAAGCAATGTACCCGACTCATCAACATCGATACCTACCAGCCTGCCTGTGGTAAATCCATTCTGACTCAAATCATTGATGGCAAAAGGACTTCCAAACTGAGTTAATGCTGCAACATCAATTTCAAAGTTAGAGCTTGTAGGAGGATTGGCAACGGGCAAGACACCACCATCGACAACATTTTGTGGTCTAGCCGCACCATTAGGCAAGCCTGAAGCATCAAGTGGATCCCAGTTAGAAATAAGAACTTTATCTGATAAAAGTCCATTTAATGCCCCGTTTTCATCAAACACCAAATTATATGATGCACGGGAAGGTATATTTCCAACTAAGGGATCCCCCACATCTTTATTATCTACTTGCACATGCATCTGCCAAGAATTTATTCCAGCCGAGGAAGGTCTCTGCTTTACAAAGTAGGTACTGATGACATGAGTATTACCCAAGCTATCAAATATTTTCGTAGAGGTTGCATGATTATAGCTATTTGGATCGGTTGGATTAAAACTATTGTTAACAAATGGCTGACCAGTAAATGAAGCAATTAAAGGACTCGTACCACTACCATTCGTCAGCGTAATACCCTCATTCAGTACAACATTTACGGAACCACCTACCGTTGCTTGAGGCTGAGCGTTACTTAAGGTTTGCGGAGCAGAGCCAACGCGTGAGCCAAGCACTTCGAAATCATCAGCACCACCGCCTGCCATGCCAATAGCAATATCAGCTCCTTGATCTTGTATGATACTTAAATTGCCAGCACTATCTGTAGTCGCGGTAATACCAACCAAAGAGGATGCATTTATCTTTGTACCTAAATCAGCTAATTGAAGAATCGGCGTCGCACCGGTTGGCTGAAAATTAATACCATTAACACTCACACTCATAGTGCCAGAAGCATTATTAAAAGCAGCTACAGAAATAGAGGCGCTCGTTGTTGCGGTCGCGACAACACCATCCAGTGCACCAAATTGAGCAGCAATCGTTCCTGCCGAAGCATTTAAGGCGGTCACTACCTGAGTAGTCGACCCATCTTCAGCAATAACGTTAATAGTTTGTGATGGGTAACCATTAGTCGTGCCTGTTTGTGCTACGCCAATACTTGCCCCATCTGTGCCAACAGTTGTGCCACTTTGAGTCAATATCTCTTCAGATGAGTTCAAGTTAAATGCAGCTGTTATATTGGTCGTTCTAACTGGTGGCAATTCACTAGCATCAACCACTAAATCACCCAACACTCCAGATACCGTACCCGTGTCATTCGCCTGAAAGCCTTGAACACGCATACCGGTGTTATTAATCATATAACCATTCTTATCGACACTAAACTGACCTGCTCGTGAATACTTTGCTTCACCTTGATCACTCAAGACAAAGAAACCATTCCCGGTAATAGCTAAATCAAGATTACTATCAGTTAAGCTAACGTTACCCTGACTAAACATTTGGCGCACTTTCTGAACACCAACACCGTCACCAACCGAGGTATCACTTCCTCCAAAAAAACTGTTTGCATAGACATCACCAAACTCTGTCCGTGAGCGTTTGAAACCGACTGTACTGGCATTTGCAATATTATTACCAGTGACCTCCAAGTCGATGGAGGATGCTCTTAAACCACTAAGTGCAATGTTAAACGGCATAGTACACCTCTACTTTATTTGTTAATTAGCATAAGATTATCAGTTAATCTCACGGACTTGTGCGAGTGGAACAGCTCCCATTCCATATAAATTCAAAGAAATTCCGCCTCCTTGCGCTATCGATACACTATTTACATTTGCAGATAGCAACGTTGTTGCTTGTTCAGCACCACTTGTGCGTGATGCTTGAGCCTTGATAGTATAATTATCAAATGGCATCTGTTCGCCTTTAGAGTTTGTTCCATCCCATACGAATGGAACCGTACCAGCGGGCTGCTGCCCTAAGTTAAATTGGTTTACTAACTCACCAGAGCCGTTATAAATATCAATAGACAAAGAGCTGGTACTTTCCTGTAAATCAACTATTCCGCTAATAGCACCATTCGCATCAAGCGGCGATTCGGAAGCGGGTACCAGTACAGTTCTCCCTACCATCGCAGAGGCTTGCAGGGCCTGACTTGATTGGAACTGAGTTGAAAAATTATTCACCGAACTAGAAATTCTTTGCATTTCTTCAAGTGAACTAAATTCAGCTAACTGCGAGATAAACGCGCCATTGTCTTGTGGCTCTAATGGGTTT
Source organism: uncultured Oleiphilus sp. (assembly GCA_963975615.1). Lineage (GTDB taxonomy): Bacteria > Pseudomonadota > Gammaproteobacteria > Pseudomonadales > Oleiphilaceae > PZPK01. The sequence goes on along the minus strand of CAXBKC010000026.1, from coordinate 7,162 downwards.
TGATTTTCCATTTGAGCAATCATCAGTTTCATGAATTCATTTTTACCTAATTCATTTGAACCAGACGCTGTATTTTTAGGCTCAGAACGATAATTTGCTAATGGATCAATAGTAGACTGGGTATTAATTTCTGACATGATATTTCTCCTACTGGCCCAGTGTTAATAAACGCTGCATCATGGTTTTAGCTGCATCCATGATTTCTACGTTCGTTTGAAAGCTACGCGAAGCAGACATCATGTCGGCCATTTCCTCAACCACGTTGACATTTGGGTAGTAAACGTAGCCTTGTTCATTTGCCTGAGGGTGATCTGGCTGATAGCGCATTTCTAAGGGCGCATCACTTTCTACAATACCTTTCACAACCACACCTTTAGATTCCGGTGTATCTGCAAGGAAATCACTGCCCATTGCCTGACGCATTGCGTCTTGCTGAACCGCTGCAAAAACCGGCTTTCGAGCGCGATATACATCACCTGTGCTACTACTTGCTGTTTCAGCATTCGCAATATTAGAGGCGGTCGTATTCAATCGAATAGACTGCGCAGACATGCCCGAACCTGCGATATCAAAAATCTGACTAAGCGACATACTCATTCACCCCTAATTGCGTTATTAATCGATTTAAAACGACTACTTAAAAACTGAAAACTAGACTGGTACTGTAGAGTATTTTTCATAAATTCTGCTTTTTCGGTTTGAGTATCAACCGTATTTCCATCAACTGAAGGCTGAGAAGGCGTTCTATAAAGTAGGTCAGCGGAATCATCTGTACCATTAACAGGCAAATGCTTACCGTTTGTGGTGGTCATTTTTAAAGACTGCTGATTCGACTTATCCTGCATTTGCTCACTTAACATAGACTGGAAATCAATATCTCTAGCTTTAAATCCCGGTGTGTCAGCATTGGCAAGGTTATTCGCTAGTATTTCCGCCCGCTTAGAGCGCAGCTCAAGAGCGTGCTCATGAACACCTAATGCATTACTAAACGATATACTCATACGATCTCCAACTTCTCTAAACCACTTCCATAACGACTGCTGTACAAAAACAAGCAACAATATAGTTTCAAAGCTCTTAGCTTCTATCGTCCTTTAACTTGATAAAGCAATTGTGATGCCAATTAAATAAAATATTTTTTAACATTAAAAATCAATAAGTTATGAATTCCATATAAAAAGCGGAAACGGCAAAAAGTCACCCATTTATAGTGCACACTAGCTTGCTCTTACTTCTGGAGAATATTATTTATGATTGCTTTTCGAAAAGCGTGGAGGAGTTCAAGACGTTTGAACTTGGATCGTCTATTAAATTATGCGGTACAGATAAACCGGTGAATTGTAGAAATCGTTGAGCCGTATCACCTTACTGGCCTGGTAGGAGGGCAAAGCAAAATTATTACTGATAATAAAATCTAAGTTATTGTCTCCATGAATTAGCTTAGTTTTAATTTCGGCCATGACGACAGGAAATAGATAACAGATAACGACAGAAGCGTTCGATAAATCTGCTTTCAAAAAATCTTCGCGATGTAGCGTTAAATTACTTAAGCCCAACATCCATTTAAACAACTTCGTGACTAACCAAGGAAACAGGGATATTTCATAACCCACGACTTGCCTGTCAGGATATTTTCTTGCCAAACGAACAACCAAATTGCCCCAGCCGCTACCTAGGTCATATATTGGCCCTGCTCCGGTTTCATCAGTCAGCGCTAATATTGCTTGGTACGCTTTCCTTGAACTAGGCATCGGAGAAATACCTACCTTAACGGTACTATAAATAATTGAAGCACCCACAATAAACACCGCTGTAATCAATATACTTTCAAAAATAGGCAAAGGTAATTCTCAATTAAAAAGACTGTGGTTTAGAAATTAATAATTTGGCTAAAATCAAGAAATTGCTTTTTTATGGGCATCTATCAATTCAATCGGCATTTTAGATGCTCTACCGGATTTCAAGTCGATACATGCGAATTCCATACTGGCAGTTAAAAGTAACTTGCTATCCGACTGACGAAATAACTGAAACTCTCTTGCTGAACTTAAACGATAATCACTGTGAGTGATCCATGTACCTAATATTAAGGACTCACCGGTATAGGATGCGCCGAGATAATTCATCTCTGTTCGAGTAATTGCCATCGCCTTTCCTATACGTTCAATAACTTGCCAGCCACATTCTAAATACTCCATGTGCTGCCAAGCAATCGATTCCAACCAACGCAGATAACTCACATTATTGGTATGAGCTAGGCGGTCTGTATCTTCAGCTTGAACAATAATTTCAGTGGTAAATGGCTTGGGGTATTTCCACACAATCACTTTTTTCATAGCGGTCGATTAGCCCATGTCAGTTTTATCATGACTGCCTTGAGCATGTTCTGAGATTAAAGACACCATACGCGGCATGAGCTGATCAGGTAAGTCGTGCCCCATACCTTTTATGATAATTAGCTTTGAGTCTGGAATATGTTTGACAATGTCTGCACCGCAGGCTGGTTTTAATAGCGGATCTTTTTCACCATGAACTACTAAGGTAGAACAGCTAATAGTCTTTAGGTGTTGCTTCAAACAAGCCGTTCCCAGAATTGCTTGTAATTGTCTGAGTGTCCCACCAGGTGAATAATTTCGAATATAGTTTTCTCTTATTTTAGAACGAATATGTGAGGGATCTGCCCTAAACCCAGGACTTTCAACAGCGGACCAGAACCGGAACCAACGCTCGGTTGCTGAGTCGATATCGTGTTTGACCTGAGATCGTTTGCTAAGTTTATAAACCAGACTTAATTCTGGCATAGGCAGCCAAGGTGAATTAGTCGATGACATCATGATCGTCAATGAGCGAACCTGCTCTGGATAGAACGCGCCCATTATTTGCGCAATCATACCGCCCATTGAGACGCCAATAATATGTGCGCTCGGTATTCCTAATGCCCTTAATATATGAGAAGTATCATTCGCCATTTCGAACAAGTTATAATTAGAATCTGGAATTAAACCTAACTTATGTTTCAAAAAGGAAATTCTGGTATCGACTTTAATGCTGGATGTAATTTTTTCACTTAATCCCACATCTCGATTATCAAAACAAATCACTCGAAAGCCACTCTTCACCAAACCATTTAAAAACGCTTCAGGCCACTGCGTTAATTGACAAGCTAAGCCCATTATCAAAAGTATTGGTTCACCATCTTTGTTGCCACGCTCTTCTACACAGAAAGTCATTCCTTTCACTTTTATTAAGCTTGACTCTGGTTGGTAACAAGATTTATTTGATTCAGACATAATAATTTCAGACGCTAGTTCTACTTAAATTTTGAAAGGCCAAGATGCCACAGAGTTTACTAAAGCGTTTTACAACAAAACGCTGGCTGAAATCTCTACAATAATATGGCGTTTGCCAGGGCTCGATTCATTCCCAATTCGAGATATAATCTTGAGGGTTAATATCAGGTATAGGCTTTGGTTCGCCTACAGGTGTACCTAAATATAAAAAACCCACTATCGACTCATTTTCTTTTAAGCCTAAACCTTTATACACATGCTTATTGAGAGCCATGCCCCCTGTACGCCAAATACCACCATAACCTAAAGCCTGAAGCGCTAACAACATATACCCGACACCAACACCACACGACAGCACTTGCTCCTCATGAGGTACTTTTGGATGATCGACTAAAGATGCGATGGCAACGACTATCATAGGTGCTCGCATTGGTTTAGATTTCAACTTTTCTGCTTGAAACTCATTCACCTCTTCATTTAAAGCTTGATATGAATTCAGGAACAATTCACCTAATTTAGTGCGGGCCTCTCCCTCTATAAGCAAATACCGCCAAGGCCTAAGCATCATATGATCGGGCGTCCTTAAAGCACTTTTTAACACAAGTTCGAGCTCTTGTTTATTGGGGGCGGGTTCAGTCAGTCGAGGAGACGATACTCTCTGACATAATAGTTCCACTAATGAGGCATTCATGTAAGGCTCCTGATAGAAATTCGTAGAATAAACTAATAATTTGCGCCCACTGAGCACCGTACTTTAAGATAGATAAAAACTTGGGTTATTTTATGCTTGCTGCCACAAGATAACTACCTACAATTTTCAATTTTCAATTTTCAATTTTCTGGATAGGTATTACATTTGTTTCCGGCGAGCGAAACTGATAATCTTCGCTGTTATTTTCAAGTAGTGGTTACAATGATACCTATAAAATTACCCTCCTTTAAAAACCTTACCACTGAACAGGGCGAGTCTCTTCCTTCGGTTATGCCTGCCTACAATGGGCGAATTGTGGCTTACCTTGCTTCTAGCATTACTGTCGCTGTTGGCATTATGGAACAACATATTCCAAGTTATATGGTTTGGTTTATTCCAGCCGCTATGCTTTGGCCGCACATTTTATATTTCATCATTCGCTACTTAAGACTAGAACATAGCGCTTCAGCCAGAGAATATACACTGTTACTTGATGGTGCTTTGGTCGGCCTTTTCATCACCTTAATCAACTTTTCTGTCACGGTCACTGTCTACAATATATTGATGGCGAGTTTTAGTTTTATTGTTGTCGGTGGAATGGCCCTATGGATAAAGGGCATGCTGGTCCTACTGCTATCGACTATTGTTTCAACACTAATCATTGGTTTAAACCTGGCTCCGGACTCCCCCCCGCTTTTGGACATTGTAGCGGGGTTCAGTGCTGCATTTTATGTTTCTATTACGGCTTACTACACACACCAGCAAGCCAAAGCATTGCACCTTGCTAAGCACCAGATTCAATCACAGAGAGAGCAGTCTATCTCGCTCTCACACAAATTAGCGAAGTATTTATCACCTCAAGTTTGGCAGTCTATTTTTACCGGTGAGCGCGATGTTCGTTTAGAAACACAACGTAAGCGCTTAACTATTTTCTTCTCAGATATCAAAGGTTTTACTGAATTATCTGAAGAGATGGAGCCCGAAGGTTTGACTGAACTCCTAAATAACTACTTTAATGAAATGTCTCAAATTGCCCTAAAATATGGCGGCACCATTGATAAGTTTATCGGTGATAGTATTATGATTTTCTTTGGCGACCCCACCAGTCGTGGCGCGAAAGAAGACACCCTAGCATGTGTTTCAATGGCTATTGAAATGCGTAAGCATATGAAGATACTACGCCAAAAATGGAAGAGCAAAGGCATTAAAACGCCACTTCAAATTCGTATCGGGATTAGTACAGGTTTTAGTACCGTCGGCAACTTTGGTGCTGAGAACCGAATGGATTATACGATTATTGGCAAGGAAGTTAATTTGGCCTCACGTCTGGAATCTTTATGCGAACCGGGCGAAATACTTGTTTCTTATGAAACCTTCTCACTGATTAAAAATAAAGTTATGTGCCGCGACAAGGGTGAGATCACGGTAAAAGGCTTCGCTCGCCCTGTTCCTATTTATCAGATCGTTGACCTTCGTCGTGATATTGGCGCAGGTCAGAGCTTTATCGAGCACGAAACAGAAGGCTTTGCGATGTATCTTGATACCGGCAAAATCAACCTAACGCAGAAAGATGCCATCATCAAAGCACTTGATAGAGCCAGCGAAAAGCTGAAAGACGGCTAAAAGGCGGTTAAAAAACGGCCCCTGCGCTCGTCGAAGGGTGTTCCAGCTGCCACAAACTCACGCTTCTTATCCGTTTCGACGGAGCTCAACGAACAGTAGATTAGCCTTATTGTCTTGCTGTTCTCATTGAAGGCGCTTTCGCGCTACGGTCAAAGCTTGCCCGATAAGGATTAATATCTAAACCACCTCTGCGCGTATAACGAGCATACACACTCAAAGACTGACATTGGCACTTTGACATCAAATCGGTGAATATCCTTTCAACGCAATGCTCGTGAAAGTCTTGGCACTGCCGAAAAGATACGATGTACTTCAACAGGCTTTCTAGCTGAACCTTTGGCCCTGTATAATCTATATAAATCGACGCCCAGTCTGGCTGCCCAGTAACGGGGCAATTTGAGCGTAAGAGATGAGAGCATAGGCTTTCAGAAACCACTTCACCTTCAGCCTTTAAAAGTGCTGCATTAGGCTGATATTCAAAACCATCAACATCTAATCCATCCAAACACTGATATCGACTGGCATGATCCGGCGCTTGAAAATGACCAATCACTTCAATCAAACTCACCTTTACTTGAGCCCCTGCCGCAGCCGATAAATCCTTTTCCAATAAAGCGTTTACTTGTTCAGGCGAATCAAAATGCGCATGATTCAAGGAATTTAAATACAACTTGAACGATTTGGATTCGATCATAAATGCTGAATCAGCTGGAAAGTAAAAATCAGCAATAGCGACGACCGGCTTGCCCTTTCCATTCAACCAAGAAAGCTCATAACCGGTCCAAATATCTTCACCGTGAAAGGGTAAGTTGGACGATAAGTTTAAGCTTTCACGATTATTTTTACGCTCAAGTGGAAACAATAAACTAGGGCTATAAGCCTGTGAATAGTCTGTTTCTTTACCTAATGAGCTTTTAGATGCATCTGTCATGATCATTTACCCTGGAAGATAATCTCAAGTCCGGATCCCAATGCCTTTATTTAATAAATAAAGAGCATACGAAAAACCCACTACAATAAAACTACAAATCATGAGATAGGAAAAGACAATATCGACATCACTGACACCTAAAATACCGTAACGAAAAGCGTTCACCATATACAAGATAGGGTTAAATTGAGACACCGTTTGCCAGAATTCAGGCAACAAACTAATACTATAAAAGACGCCACCTAGGTAAGTTAGTGGTGTCAGAATAAAGGTAGGCACAATGGAGATATCATCAAACTTGGTGGCAAAAATAGCATTAATTAAGCCGCCTATTGAGAACAACACTGCCGTTAAAAAGACTGTCGTTGTGGTAATCCAGATATGTTGAACACTTAAATCGGTAAAGCCAAGCGAGAGCAAAGTCACAATCAAGCCCACCGCCAAACCTCGGCCAACACCACCCATGACATAGCCTAACAACACAACCCAACTGGGTACGGGTGATACCAAAATTTCTTCGATACTATGCTGAAACTTCATACCAAAAAAGGACGACACAACATTTGAATAGGAGTTGGTTATAACAGACATCATGATCAAGCCTGGTACAATAAACTCCATATAATC
>CAXBKC010000025.1:0-16805 GCA_963975615.1 uncultured Oleiphilus sp. | reverse complement strand
AACGGTAGATTCAGATGACTCTCAGGGCGCTTTCTCTGAAACAATAAGTATCACTATTCCTTAAGCGAATAGTGATACCTGCCTACAGAGGTTTTATCTTTATATCACGCTATCCTGATAAACCTCTAAGTCATCCTCTTCACCGTCTTTAACAAAGTAATACGACAGCATAGGAAGCAAGGTCAGAGAACCGATCATATTCCATAAAAACATGAAGGTAAGAAGAATCCCCATATCAGCTTGGAATTTTATTGGAGAGAAAATCCACGTTGTGGTACCAATAGCCAGTGTCAAACCGGTAAACGCGACAGCCTTCCCTGTTGAACGCAAGGTGTGAAAATACGCTTTTTGAAGTGTTAAGCCCTCATCTAATAATTCTTCGAGGCGGCTATAAATATAAATCCCATAATCAACGCCTAAACCCACACCCAAGGCAATAATTGGCAAGGTGGAAACCTTAACCCCGATTCCTAAATAAGCCATCAACGCGGTACATAGCACCGAGGTCATCATTAATGGCATTACAATACAGACCATGGCACGCAAGGAACGATAAGCAAGCAGCACCATAAGGCCGACCACAACATACACAATCACCATCATAAACGTTTGCGACTCTGCTATGAGCTGGTTTGTTGCGACTTCAATTCCGGCATTACCTGCAGCTAACAAGATGTTTACATCTTCTGATTTTAACTCAGATGTAAATTTCTCAACCGTATCAACGGTTCGCTGTAGCGTTTCGGCTTTATGGTCATTCAAAAAGATAAAAATAGGGGCCAGGCTACAATCTCTATTAATAAAGTTCGGTGGCACTCGCTGCAAGGACGTATCAATAATTTTCTGATTACGAGATAGGCCATACCACTTAAAACTTCCTTCGTTAAAAGCTTTAGTAACTGCTTTAGAAACATTCACAATCGAGACGCTAGACTGAACCCCTTCGGTATGATTCAGCTCCCACTGCAACCTTTCCATCATATCCATCACAGGATAAGAAACACACGTTTCAGCCGGTGAAGTTACCATCAACACCATTACATCAGCACTGGTAGAGTAATTTGATGTAATAAAATCGTTGTCTTTATTATATCGAGAATGTGGGTGTAACTCTGGGGCGCCAGCATCGAGCTCACCGATTTTTAAATCTTCAGCAACATATAAACCAAATGCCAGAGCAAACTGAGTGACGATAATAAATGTTAAGGCATATTTATGCGTTGCCATTTGGGCTAACCAAGCCCAAAAAGGACTCGGATTTTTTTCAATATGCTGAACATGACGAATACCATAATTAGTCACACCGATATATGACATCACGATAGGTAAAAGTACCATATTGGTAATAATGATACTTGCGATACCAACGCTCGCGCCAACAGCAAGGTCTTTAATTACATCGACATTGATAAACACTAAAGTAAAAAAACCGATGCCATCACTAATTAAAGCTAACATAGCAGGTACATAATGATGACGAAACGTTCTAATGGCGGCGGTTAAAGAGTCATTACCCATACCCGATTCATGGGTAATTCCATTAATAAATTGAACGCCATGACTAATTGATGTGGCGAAGATAATGAAGGGTATTAATACTGAATACGGATCTAGGCCATAGCCCAAAAGATGCATAATACCCATTTGCCAAGCTACGGCGATAATCGAGCAAATAACGGCTGTAAAGGTACTTTTATAACAACGGCAATAAAGAAACAATAATGCGCAGGTAATTAGCACAGCAATAAAAAAGAATACAACAATAGCGCTAAAACCTTCAATTAAATCACCAATCTTTTTAGCAAAACCAACTATATGCACACTTACTACAGAGTCTTTACCGGCATATTTATCTCGTATATTTTTTTCAAGCAGACGAGAAAAAGCTAGATAGTCAAGCGACTCGCCTGTATCAGGATTCTTTTCGAGTAAGGGCACATAAATAATGCTCGATTTAAAGTTATTCGCGACAAGTCGCCCTAATTCGCCTGACCTCAGTATATTCTGTTTTAGATCTTCTAAACTTCGCTCACTGCCATCATATGTTTGAGGAATGACCGTCCCGCCCTGAAAGCCTTCCTCTGTCACCTCGACCCAGCGCACATTAGGTGTCCATAATGACTTCAAACCTGAGCGATCAATACCCGGAAGATAAAAGACTTCATCACTTATTTTCTCAAGTACCGACAAATACTCTGCTGAAAAAATATCACCGTTCTTTGCTTCTACAGAAATTCGGATAAAGTTAGCGAGATTTTCCAAATCTTCTTTATGCTCGATAAAATTGGTTATGTAAGGATGCTCTAAAGGTATCATCCTCTCCAAACTCGCATCAGGCTCAAGTTTTGACGCCATATAAACCATGAATACTGTAATGGCTAAGAAAACAGTTAATGCCAACAATCTGTGGCTAAAAACCCATTTTTCTACAATGCGCTCAGCCAATTTAACACTATGATTTTCATGTTCATTTGTCTGCACAAATCACTCTCTTTCAAATTTACTGTGGATCAAATATTTATTGTTTAGTAAGCACTTATGCCTTGAATACTTTCATCGCCAATCAGCACCAAGCCATCAGCACCAGAAAACTCAACACCATTAAAACTTTCAAAACCTGAGGTTTTTATATGAGTGAATGACTCACCTTGATCATATGAGACAAGTAGCACACCAGAAAAACCGGCTATCACAATCACTCCATCGTCTGATATAGATGATGCTGTTAAACTTGTCTCAACATCTACTTGAATTCTTTTCCAGCTCTGGCCGTCATTTTTTGTTTTAAATACATGCCCTTTCAGACCATAGAGCAAGGCTTCACTTTTATTTTTTGTCGCTTGAATACCAAAGAATGAACCCTGATAGGGGCCGTATAATGTTTCCCAGTGATCGCCTTGATCATATGAAACAAATAGGGTTCCAGCCTCACCTGCTATAATGATCGTCCCACCCTTTATCTGAGTAAGGGCATTCAAGTGATATCTATCGAAATTTTCTAATCGACTAGCAACTGACTTCCAGGTCTGGCCACCATCTTCGGTCATGACAAATAAGCCATATGCGCCTATTGCAAAACCTTTATTTTCATTCAGAAAAAGAACATCTAAAAATGGATTCGCTGGGCCAAGTTCAGCATCAAACTCGGCATTTGAAAGGGCAAATTCTGCATCTTCAACAGCATATTGATAATCTTGCTGCTCATCCTCACCAGCTTGTGCCGATTCTATTTTAATGGTTTGTAAATCATCTTTAGCTTTATTAAGTAATAATTCATTCACCTTATTCCCGTCTAACTGTAACTGCCAAGTTTCCCCTTGGTCTTTAGAGTGCAAAACACTGCCGCTATGGCCAACAGCCCACCCTTTAGAATCTTCTGGAAAATGAACCGCAGTAATTAGTGTCGAAATTGGAACATCAGATTGCTGCCAACTAAGGCCAGAATTATCCGTATAAGCAATAACGCCTCGATCTCCCACAGCGACAATACGACCTGATAATCTTTGTAAGCCAAGAAAAGTAGTTTTCTCGACATGATCAAAGTGTTTGGCAGGTGTATTCAAACGATCAAGTAGCTGTAAATCTAAGCTAAAAGCTAAGCTAGAATATATAAGTGTCATCGAAAAAAAAGCGAGCGCCATAAGACAATGCTTACCCATAATTTGGCAAGATTTTTTAATTTTTTTAAATACAACTAAACTAGCGGGAGGCATGGATATCCTTAGCGGAATTTTTTATCACTTGGAAAATGAAAAACATCTGTTTAAACTTAGTCGAAAAATAACAATTAGCCCAATAAAACATTAAGAATCCAACTATGCCATTTGTCCAGACTCGCGATAAGCAATCAATTTATGTCCGAGATATTGGGCCCAAATCAAACACTACAAAACCTCCTATTTTTCTGTTTCACGGCTTTGGTATGCAATCAGCGCACTGGCTACCCTTCGCCCTTCCATTATCCACAAAACACCGTTTTATTATTCCAGACTTTCGAGGATTTGGTCGCTCTCATACCAATTCACACAACCAAGACTGTGTGATTTCCAACTATGCAGACGATCTTGCTGACATCATCGAGCATTTTGGGTTCGGTCAAATAAAGCTAGCAGGCATTTCGATGGGAGCGTTTATCGCGCTTCAATATCAGTCACTTTATGGCGACCAGCATATTTCTCGCTACTTACATATCGACCAAAGCCCTCGATGCTTAAATAACAAAGACTGGCACTGGGGTCTTTTTGGACATGAACAGGAAGAACGTTTATATCGAGCAAGCACACTTATTAAGGAGCTAGAACCTTTCACACAAAGCAACTCACCTTATTCAGAAATCCCCAGACATTTAAGAGCACGTTTATGGGAAAATCTTGGTGATTTTTTTGCCAGCGCTTTATCGAAACCTGGCCATAAGAAACTTGCTCAGCTTGCCTGCAATCAAGAAGCACTGATTAAGCACCTAATGCCTGTGAAGAACTGGTGCGTCTATATACACTGTTTAAAAGCCTATATGGAACAAGATTATGACATGATAGAAGTCATAGGGAAGTTAACAGCGCCAATGTCGCTAATGGTGGGATTGAAATCTGACATGTACCCATGTGGAGGGCAACTTCGAATTGCCGATTATCACTCAAATTGCGAAATTATCACAATGAATAAAAGTGGCCACACACCACTTATCGACCAACCTATTCGCTTTCTGAACGAACTGAAACGTTTTGCTCAAGCCATTTAATTTTAAACAGCTTGAACAAGAATCCAAGGTTTAATAACGAGCGCCCAAACTGTCGCGTCTGCTTCAAACCAAGCCATCGCTTGCTCATCAGTTACTTGAGCGACTTCGCCAGAATCTAACCACTGCTCAAACAACACTTTATTATCTGCCGCAAACTGTTCGCCAACCGTTAGTAAATCTAAATCCTTGTGTATATTGAGCACTAAACCTTGGGCAAAGAATGTCTGCAGCTCACGCCATGGCGCGGTAGCTGTTTCTAAATTAAGCTTAGATTTAAGAGGAACCATACCCTCTGGTAACGTTTGATCTTTCATTGATACACCTAATGAACAAATAAATATTGCCCAGAAAACTCTGAGCTATATAGAAAAGCTGCGTAGCTTAAGACACCATGATCGGTTGAACAAGGTCTTCTATGTAACTTGCAACAATATCTGCTCGATGCATATCTATTTGAGCCACAAAACGACTTACAATTCGTTCTGGCTTAGGAAACAACTTTGCATCCCCTACTAAGCCAAACTGAATTTGGCCTGCATAACTAATAATACTTAAACCCAATCCCAAATCACCAGTTTGCGGCACCCAGAACATTTGTTCTTTAATTTTTGCACCACAAATATATCTAGATTTTCGTGAACCCGGAACATTAGACAAAACCGCACTCGTTTTATTACCAAAACTTTCAAGCACCGTTTTTTGTACCGCTTTCGGCATCATCCCGGATGCATAAAGAATGGCATAGGATAAAGCTGGCTGAAGAGATTGTTTTAAGGCAATCATATCGTGTTTGAGTTTATAGACTCGTTCAATCGGGTTCTCTATCCCAATAGGTAAGGGTACAAAAACAGTACCAAAACAATTCCCCAGCTCTTCCGGGTTGTCACCTATATCCATCTTATCGGCTGGGCGAATATTTACAGGTAAAGTTACGTGTATTTTCTGACCATCTAATTTAGCACCCGATGCTAACAACTCTTCTCTCAAAGCACCCGCAACGCAAGATAACAATAAGTCATTTATCTTGCAGCCCACTACTTTCGCAATACCATAAAATTTATCGAAGCTAATTGGCTCAGACCAAGCACAGGTCTTTCTTACGCCCAAGGGTCCTTTTAACAAGTGTTTAGGGTCTGAAGGCAATAGTGCAAGCTGAGCTATTTCAGCCGCTGCTTTTACACCATCTCCAACTAATTCTTTAAGTGCCTCTTGGTCTCTTAATATCTGCAAACCTTCCGTTGATATTTTTTTTGCTAAACCGCTATAGTTCTCCATTCGGTTTAAAGCGCTATCCATAGCCTGCTGATATCGTGGCCATTCATAGTTAATATCTGTTGCAGCAACTTTCTCTTCATCATTAAATCGACACGCGCCGTCACGCACAAAAGGAGCCACATTGGCGCTTGCATCTGTAATAGAGTGGAAGACAGAAACCAAGGCTAAGCCATCTGCGTATGAGTGATGAACTCGAAATATAATGGCATTACCATGATCATAGTTTTCTACGAAGAGTAATTGCCATAAAGGCTTAGAGTGATCAAAAGGTATACTTACTTGATCGGCTAAGTATGTTTGTAAGGCTTTTTTATCTGCTGCCGCAGGTAAGGCAACACGCTTGACATGAGAATCAATATCGAAAAAAGGGTCTTTTTCCCAATAATATTGCCCTGATTTCATTACCGGTTTACATAGGAAGCGAGGGAAATGTAAGAAGCGGTTAATGATAGTATGCTTGAAGTCTTCAAAACGCATACTTTCCGTGATCAACATAGCATTGATGATCATTAAATTTGTCGGTGAGTCCATGCGTAACCACGCAGTATCTGCACCATTTAAAAGCTTAGATTGCCCTTCAGCCATAACGGACTCCAACGTATTATTTTTATCTTGAGAACGATAGGGGTTTTTACTGAAGTGAATGCCTGACAACATCAAGTAAAAATGATTTTAGTATGCCTGCCTTACCAAACAATTCGCATCAACCTTACCAGAAAAACCCAAAAATGGAACTCAATTCAGATTACTTTTCATTCAGAAACGAGAAGCTCAGTTGCAAAAAAAAACAAAAGTTACAATTCTTAACATTCGTTTTCCTGCGCATCTGTCATAATTAATTCATAGAGTTGTGATTACTTTTGAAGGTTAATTCTAAATATTTATTAATTTTTAGATCTATTTCGTTTTTTTTCATCAAGTTACAGCATATTATAATTAAGAATAATCTAACATTTGTACGGTTTTATCTACATACGTAGGGGATTTCCACCTTCATTAGATAATACTCAAGCAAAGAATCTAGTCTGAATTTTTTGGCTAGCCAAAGTTGGGAGAGTTTCATGCAAGCATCTCATGCGCGCAAATTAATTAAGCCGATCGAGCAAAGCTTTACCGAAATGTTTTCTGGTAAAGTATTTACTGTGGGTAAAGGTGCTGTCAGCATTCGCAATCACAGCAGCCAAGCCAAACACACTGTTATCGGCGTTCATGGCTTTTTAGAAAACCATTGCTATTTCACCCAACTTTATCATCAATCAACAACAGAACTCATCCTTCTTACATGTAGTAATTATCATGTACCTGTAAGCGGCCCAATCCCGGAACCAGCGGACTGGGAAGTGCCAATTAAGTATCTAGAAGCGACTATCGAATACGATGCATGCATGCTTAATCAGGTTTTAGAAAACCTTCCAACAACCGAAAATATCAGAGTTCACGGACATTCAAGAGGCTGCGCTGTTATTCTTCAGGCACTTGCATTTCGACCTGAATTATTTGGCAAGGTCGAACTCATTCTAGAAGCTCCAGCATTACCTGGCGGAAAAACCCACCCTCTAGTTTCGGCCATGCTTGAACCTGTAAGTCATGGTATGTGGCCATGGGTTGTACGATTAATTAACAGCACACCCTCCTCTTCATATGGTCAAATGTTTTTTGGTAAGACCAATGAACGGAAAAAGCATTTATTGAACAAAATGTTCAGTGCTACCAAGGATCATTTAACGATTGTTCGTAATATTGAAAATCTTTTTGCCTGGATGGATAAAGCTGATTTCTCTGTTTATGAATTGATGAAGCATGGTACGTTTTTAATTCCTAAAATGGACCGTATCCTTGACCGAGACCTAATGCTAAAAAGTGCTCATAACAGCCCCAATGCAGTAAGAATTATTGAAACGGATGCCATGAGCCACTTTATAAGCCTAGATGATGATAAGTGGGTACCTGGCTTAGACAGCATGCCAAGCTCTTTAAGTAACAAGCCTGCAAAACAACGTATGAAATTGAATCCCGAGCAAACTAAAAAATTAGATCTGGCCGCAACGGCATAAATTAAAGTACTGCTATATATACCTATAAAAGACCGGGACATCCCGGTTTTTTTATTTATTACTACTCGCTTCAACCCTACTCTTTTTATAAGATAGCTTGATTTAATACTATCCGGCTCATGTATGTATAGAGAAAGAATCCTAAACACAAGAACGAAGCATCCAGCGGCTATACGCCTCAAAGAGGCAATGCTTGAATATCATGACTTTCAAAATACTCGAAAAACTAATACTTTAACCTTTCAAATGGCCAAATTGGCACAATGGCAAAGTGAACGCCTCAAACACTCACATAAAGACCTATATTGCTCACCTGTTTATCAAAAAGGTTTATCTTTCCTTTTTACCGATCTTTATTCTGATACTGATTTTAGCGATAGAGACAGAGATTTGGAGCGCATTTTCCCTAAAATGATTAAGCTCTTACCCAGCTCAGTACTGGAAACAGTATGCCTGCTAGTCGAATTAAATATGCTTACCCAGATCTTAGATCAAGACTTGGCAACAAAGCTCTTTTTAGACTTATCTCATGCAAATGTTAATGAACAAAGCTATTGTGAAGCCTACCGACTTTGTAATAATGAACAAAAAAGAGCATACCAGATTAAGCTTACCGAAGACTTAGGAAAAAAATTAGATAAATATGCTCGCAGCCAAGTAATACTATATTCATTAAAGTTATCAAGAGGTGCCGCTGAATCTGCGGGTTTAAGTGCGCTTCACCATTTCCTTAGCTCCGGCTTTAAAGCGTTTCATAGCATGCAAAACATAGACATACTGATGAGCAACATTGCCCACAGAGAAACACATTTTCTTCAGGAAATCATGTCCGGCAATACCCAACCTTTTGAATTTAATACTGAAACTTAATAAGCGCTCATCATCGGCAGCTATTAAAATGAAAAACCAGCATCATATATTTTCTTCAAAAGTACTTTATCTATTTTTTTGTAAGCCTTAGTTCTTGGTAAGCATACCCAAACGTCATCATTCAACTGCCTGATATCAAATGCCTGCTTTTTCAAATCTGTTTTTTTATACTTAAAGGTACCGGTTGTTTCCATTGCTTCGTTAGCAACACGCACAAATAAGGGAACAGCATAAGCGGGCAACACTGATTGCACATAACGGTAAAAGTCTTGAGCATCAAAGCTTTCACCCTCTTTTAACCAAACTGCCGCCATTCCTGCTCGGCCATTCGTTTCGGGCACTTCAACCCCATATACAATGACGTCAGTTATCGACTCAAACTGACTGATACAATTTTCAACTTCTGTGGTTGAAACATTTTCACCTTTCCAGCGAAAAGTGTCACCTAAACGGTCTACAAACTGAACATGCTTAAAGCCTTGGTCTCGCATCAAATCACCCGAGTTGAACCAGGCATCACCACTGGCAAAAACATTTCGAAGAATTTTTTCTTCTGTTTTACTCGGGTCGGTATAGCCATCGAATGGCGTCTTATCGGTAATTTCTCCTAACAATAATCCTGACTCACCTTTAGCAACCTTATGCATAAAGCCACCCGCACCACGCACAGGACAGTCATTTTCTATATCATACTCGACAATCGCATAAGGCACAGATGTGCAGCCGACCGTGCAGTCGTGATTAAACAGGTTTAAAAAGCCGATATTGCCTTCACTTGAGCCATAGAACTCCATCACTTTATTGATGCCAAAGCGTTTTTTAAATGGCTTCCATAAATTGGGCCTTAAACCATTACCAAACATCATCTTTACGTCGTGATTTTTATCATCAACCGACTCAGGCTGCGCTAATAAATAACGACATAGCTCACCGACATAACCAAATGCTGTTGCTTTGGTTCGCCTAACATCATTCCAGAATTCTCTAGCGGAAAACTTACGTGACATGATCAAGCAGGAATCACCAGCCAAGATACTGCCCCATGCAATCGCCAAAGCTGTCGCATGATAAAACGGTAAAGTCACATAGACTCGGTCTTGCTTAGTCAGCTGCAAGCAAGCCAAGCCTGCTCCACCATAAGCCTTCATAAAACGCCCATTATTCATAACAGCCGCTTTAGGTAAACCTGTGGTACCAGAGGTATAAAAAAAACATGAAGCGTCTTGTGGTCTTGCTAAGGAAGTACTATCAGGATTAGTACTGGTATTGGTTTTTTGTAATAACGCCAAATCGGTAAAATTGGTCGGCACGGTATAATCTTCAGATGCCTGACAAGTAGCCATGTCTGGCAAATAAAGACGTGAGGCTTTATCTTGAGGCAGAATTTCATTTTCTGGCATTAAAGCATCGAACAACTCAGAGCCGACAATAATTCGCTGAGCATCTACCACAGTTAAACTATGCCTTAATGCAGGGCCACGAAGGCTGGTATTGATTAAAGCACCAACACCACCAATCTTGGTCAGGGCCGCTATGCACACGAGAAGCTCTGGTCTATTTTCTATAAAAATAGCCACCACGTCCCCTTTCTTGACCCCTAAATCTGTAAAAGTCTGCGCCATTCGATTAGCCCAGTCATTGAATTCACGATAAGTGTACTCTGCGTCCTCAAAGATAACAGCCAAGCCTTCTGGGTTTCTCTTGGCTGACCGTTCAAGGCAAACACCTATTCCAGCGGGGTAATCGCCGGACTTACGGCTTGCCAGATAAGCGCCATGTATACGTTTAGGCAGGCCGACACAAAACAAAGGTAACTTACAAAGGAATTGGTTCAACGATAGGACTTGTCCATCTTGTGACGCAGAGTCTGACATAGAGAGCCTTTTAAGGTTGTTAACAAATTAGTGGGATCTTAGCTTAATAGATCATCCAAACGCCGAGTAATAGAGTTTTCGATTTTGGTTTTAAAGGGTGTCAACAAAAAGCTAAGCTCCATTTTTAAATCGACTCGTGATGTAGAAAGCATCATTTTTCCTTTTGCTCCCGCACCTTTAAACTTAACAGTTTCGTTTTCCCAATGATATTTCACTCCATATTCTTCTGATAATTTCACCACGACTTCTTCTGCAATTGCCTTGATTTCATCAAATTCTAAAGTATGTGGTCGGCTTACCGTTATCACTGACATAAAACTCTCTCTTATCTTTTAGCGTTAAAACAAAAGTCACACAAATTAACTCAAGAATACCTGTATCGAAAGCCATCTTGAATACTTATTTTCTTAAAGGAAATTGATCAATCACTCAAAAAATACTTGCTACAACGCAACTCACAATAAACCAAGCGAATTTTAAAGCTCGATATGATAGTTTTCCTGCTAGAGCAGGGTTAGAATGTCGCACCAAGAACTAACATCTATCTCGTTAAAGCGAACAGCCAATTCAGCAAGTATTGAAAGAGTATAGTCTATGAATAATGAGTCCTTATCAGAATCTACAAGCTCACCTAAAGATGCTGAACAAGTCACACATTTTGGTTTTCAAAACGTTCGTGCCGAAGAGAAAGCTGGAAAAGTAGCCGATGTATTTCATTCCGTAGCCAGTAAATACGACATTATGAATGATTTAATGTCGATGGGCGTACACCGAATTTGGAAACGTTTAACCATTGAATCTAGTGGCGTTAGACCTGGCTACAAGGTTTTGGATATTGCCGGCGGCACTGGCGACTTAACCATGCAGTTTTCTAAGCGCGTTGGTGAGCAAGGCCAAGTCATTCTTGCAGATATTAACTCCTCCATGCTCAATGTAGGCCGAGACCGACTCATCGATCAAGGCTACGGTAATAACATCCAATTTGTGCAGGCGAATGCAGAAACGCTGCCTTTCCCAGATAATTATTTTAATTGCGTGAGCATCGCCTTTGGTTTACGTAATGTGACCGACAAAGATAAAGCAATTCGCTCGATGCTACGTGTATTAAAGCCTGGCGGGCGCTTGCTCATACTTGAGTTTTCAAAGCCTAACAATGAGCTACTAAGCAAAGTATATGATAAGTATTCATTTACAGCGCTGCCTTTAATTGGAAAGCTAGTGACTAACGATAGCGAAAGCTACAAGTATCTTGCCGAGTCGATTCGCATGCACCCTGATCAGGAAACACTAAAAGGGATGATGGAAAGTGCAGGTTTTGTGAACTGTCGTTTCCAAAATATGACCGGCGGCATAGTGGCGCTCCACACAGGAATTAAGCCTTAAATGAAACTGTTTGACTCTGACTGGATGAAAGCTGTCGCCAACCAAGTGGTTAGCGGCGTTAACAGTGCTCTCGCGATGTCACCGGGCTCACAAAAACAGCTTAAGAATCTCGAAGGCTGTGTTTTAAAAATACAGTTCAAAGGGCTTAACACCAATTTTTACTTCGGTATCGCTAAATTAGAACAACAGAGTAAAAAGACAGAGCCAAATACTTGTGAGTTCAAATATCGAGTACAACTAGTTGATCAAATTGATTCTGCCGATGTCACGATCACAGCTAGCCCGCTTACCTTTATCAAACTTATTAGCCAAAAAAACAAAGCCGCTTTATTTCAAGAAAGAGAATTAGTGCTCGAAGGCGACTCTGTTCGCACCCAGCAGATATTCACCTTTCTAGCTTCACTTAAAATAGATTGGGATGGTCTCTTGGCAACATTTATAGGCGATGTGCCCGCTCACCTTTTAGGTACATCTATTCGCTCAGGGTTAATGTGGGGCTTTAATTTCAGCCAATCAGTAATAAGAGATACCGAAGAATTCATTAAATATGAACTACGCTTGTTGCCAGACAATAAACGAGTGAAAAAACAATTTTCAACCATTACAAAATTATCTGAAGAAGTGGATAAATTAAAATCACGCTTTGACGCACTAGAATTTAAATCAAATAAGTGAATGATTTCCATTATTCAATTTAGCTAATCAGTATTTATAAAAGAGATAAACAGATTCGTGGCAAGCTCATTAGGAATGATCAAGTTAAGACGTTTTTTTACCATTTTATGGGTAATCAGCCGCTACCGTTTAGACGAGTTCATTCCAGTCAAACAACTTCCTATGCCCCTCAAAGCACTGTTCTTCTTCGCTCCGTGGCATGTTTTTCCAAAGCCATCGATTAGTCGTGGCGAACGTGTCCGGCTCGCACTGGAAACCCTAGGCCCTATTTTCATTAAGTTTGGTCAGATACTTTCTACCCGCCGCGACCTGCTGCCAGATGATATGGCTGACTCACTTAAACAACTTCAAGATAACGTTCAAGCATTTTCTGGCGAACATGCCAAAGCCCTAATTGAACAAGGCTTGAATAAAAAAGTCGAGCAAGTATTTGCCAGTTTCAGTATTGAACCGCTTGCGACCGCATCCATTGCGCAAGTGCATGCGGCACAACTCCATAATGGCAAAGAGGTGATTGTTAAGGTCATTCGACCGGGTATCGAAAAGACAATCAACAAAGACATCCAGTTAATGATGTTAATGGCAACCTGGCTCGAGCGATTTTGGGCAGATGGAAAACGCTTACATCCGGTTCAGCTTGTTGAAGATTATGAAAAAACAATTTACGACGAACTAGACTTACAACGTGAAGCCGCTAATGCTTCACAAATCCGCCGTAACTTCCTCGATTCAGACTTGATTTATATTCCGGAAATTTTCTGGGATTACACCAACCAGCACGTTTTAGTGATGGAGCGTATTTACGGCATTCCAGTCGCGGATATCGACGCTTTAAAAGCAGCCGGTGTAAATTTAAAACTGCTTGCAGAACGCGGTGTCGAAATCTTTTTCACCCAAGTCTTCCGTGATAGCTTCTTTCATGCCGACATGCACCCTGGGAATATCTTTGTCTCGGCTGACAAACCACACCAACCACAATATATCGCGATCGACTTCGGCATTGTCGGCACACTTAGCCAAGATGATCAAAGTTACTTGGCGCGCAACTTACTCGCGTTTTTTAACCGTGATTATAAAATGGTCGCCGAACTGCATATTTCTTCGGGCTGGATTCCAGAAAATACTCGAGTTGAAGAGTTTGAATCGGCCATTCGAACGGTCTGCGAGCCTATCTTTGAGCGCCCATTAAAAGACATTTCTTTCGGACAATTCTTATTACGTTTATTCCAGACCGCTCGCCGCTTTAATATGGAAGTGCAACCGCAGTTAGTACTTCTACAAAAAACCTTACTCAATATTGAAGGCCTAGGCAGACAACTTTATCCTGATTTGGACTTATGGAATACCGCCGCACCGTATCTTGAAAAGTGGATGAAGCAACGTATTGCACCACCCGGCATTTGGAAAAACATCAAACAGCACTTCCCTGAATGGTTAGAACAATCACCGGAAGTACCTCAGTTATTATTTGATGCCATGAATCAAATTAAGCATCTCGATCATTACCAGCACCAGCGAGATAACCAGTCTCTAATTCTAGCCAACGAAATAAAACAACAGCGTAAACAATCAAAAGATTATATGATTGGCTTAGCCTTGCTGATTGCTGGTTTTATTGCGACGCGTTCAGAAAACCTTAATTGGATAAATGAGCTATCCTTACAAGCAACTATCCCTATCGCGATCGGTGCATATTTTATCCTTCGTAAAAAGAAATAAAGAGTACTTACTATGTCTAGCGTGTTATCAGAACTGACCAAAGTATTAGATCAGCGAAAAAAAGCTGAGCCAGACAGTTCCTATGTAGCTAGCCTTCATCACAAAGGCTTAAACAAAATTCTGGAAAAGCTAGGGGAAGAATGTACTGAAACGATTCTTGCTGCAAAAGATGCACACGATGACGAAAGCAAAAAACACCTCATCTATGAAACTGCTGATTTATGGTTTCACAGTTTGGTTATGCTTTCGCATTTAGATTTAGATGCAGATGATATACTTAATGAACTGAAACGAAGATTCAACCTATCCGGCCTTGAAGAAAAAGCTTCACGGTCCAAGTAACTTTATTTCTGGAGAATATTATGGGCATTAGTCCTATGCAATTACTCATCATCTTACTCATTGTTGCGCTTATTTTTGGTACCAAGAAATTGCGCAACATGGGTGGTGATATTGGTGGCGCGGTGAAAGGCTTTAAAAAAGCACTTAAAGAAGAAGATGATAAAAAAGCCGAAGATAACATCATGGAAAAAAAAGCTGAAAATATCATCGAAGGTAAGGCTGACAACGTTAGCGAGCAAAATGCCAAAGATAGCACCAAGGATAATACCAAGCCTTAACCTCACAATTCTTAATTAGTCTGGTTGTATCAGAAATATGTTCGATATCGGTTTTCTAGAGCTTATCTTGGTAGGCATCATCGGCTTAATTATATTAGGCCCTGAAAGACTACCTGTGGCTGCAAGAACCCTTGGGAAATGGGTCGGGCGCGCACGCAAAATGGTAAACCAATTCACCCAAGAAATTGATAAAGAGATCGAAATAGAAGAGCTCAAAAAACAATTAAAGAAGCAAGGTGAAAGTTTTGACATCAATAAGGATGTTAAACAAATTCAAGAGACCGTTTCTCAGGCTTTAAAAGAAGCGGAACAAGATGCAGAAAGTGAATTGGCACCGCACACTGGCGAATATGAACCGCTGCCGAGAAAAGAACAAGATACAGCCTTTAATGAACCGGCATCGATAGAACCAGTTCAAAAGACGGCTGAACCAGAAAAATCACCTTCTTCAGCGCCTACGATAAGCAAATAACATTTATATGACCGATCAACACAAGCAAGAAGATTCGATAGCCGATAAGCCACAACCCTTAATCGCTCACTTAATAGAACTTAGGGGTCGGCTACTTAAGTCTGTGGTCTGTGTGCTATTGATTTTTTTCAGCTTATATTGGTTTATGAATGATCTGTATTACATAGTCTCAGAGCCGCTTCGGGTATTTTTGCCAGAAGGTAGCACCATGATTGCAACAGATGTTGCTTCGCCTTTTTTTACGCCCTTCAAACTCACTCTAATGACTTCTGTTTTTATTGGTATGCCCTATTTGCTCTATCAAATATGGAGTTTTATTGCGCCGGCCTTATATAACAAAGAGAAACGCATTGCGATCCCCTTGTTGCTTTCAAGCATCGTGTTATTTTATTTAGGCATGGCATTCGCTTACTTCGTGGTCTTCCCTCTTGTGTTTGGTTTCTTTACCAGTGCCGGGCCAGAAGGCGTCGCGATTATGACAGACATAAGCCGTTACCTTGATTTTGTCCTCAAGCTGTTTTTTGCCTTTGGTTTGGCCTTTGAAATTCCAATTGCCACCATACTACTGGTAACAGCAGGCATCACCACAACCGAAAACCTTCGTGAAAAAAGGCCCTATGTTATCGTAGGCTGCTTTGTCGTCGGCATGCTGCTCACACCTCCAGACGTTATATCCCAGCTACTTCTAGCCATTCCAATGTGGCTACTTTTCGAGATGGGCATTATCTTCGCCAGTATGCTGAAAAAGTCAGCAAAAGCAGCTGAAGATAACGCAGCTTAATGCATTAACCGGTATCGCCACTTATGAACCTATTGTTACTTCTGCCCGAAAATATGCTCAGCGAGTCTAGCGCTGAAGTGTCTGGCCGGCAGTTGCAACATATTCATGACACCTTGAGTGTTCAAGTAGGCAGCGCCTTAACCGTTGGCTTACTCAACCAAAAAATCGGCCAAGCAACCATTACCAAGCTTGATGAAAAGCAAGTATGCCTGGATATAAAATGGCAAGCCGAGCCACCCAAGGCGCTTCCTCTTACATTAATAATTGGTCTACCTCGCCCAAAGATGCTCAAGCGCATTATTCAAACCGCCACCACCATGGGCGTTAAAGAACTGTATTTTATT
>CAXBKC010000024.1:0-17493 GCA_963975615.1 uncultured Oleiphilus sp. | reverse complement strand
ACGGCAAAGTTAATTTCATGAACAATAATCAGTATAAGTGTAAATTTTTACTGATTTTTAAATTCGTTTAACCCACAAAGCAGAAATTAAATTTTAAGTTTTTTCCAACCAATAAACCGACTTAAAAACAACAGTACTTATGATAAATCAGTCATAAGCACTTTGAACGCAGAAAATGCTGCAGACGTTCTATTATCAACAGCTAACTTGCTAAAAACCTGTTCCAAATGCTTATTAACAGTTCGAGGACTCATCGACAATATAGTGCCAATTTCTCGATTAGTTTTACCTTTACTAATCCACAATAAGACCTCCGCCTCACGCGTCGTGACTTTGAATTTTTCTTTCAAAAGATCCACTTCATTAGGTCTTTCAGGGTCAATTATTCTTAATAAAAACTCATCGTTGCCTGTTTGACCTATATATTTTAACTCCAGTTCTTTCTTGGGCGTTTGCAGAGTCAGTTCTTTTTCTTTGTTATAACGCTCATCTAGAATCGTTGTTACATAGACTGATAACTCCGTATCTAGCCAGTTCGCATTGGCTCCCGTCTGATGAAACAACTGATGAGCCATCGGCGTTCCCCACAAAAACTCACCTTTGATATTGCTTGATATCAAATATTGACCTGCTGAATCCAACGCTGCATAGGCACTTGATGTTAGTCTCGAATTAGAAAGGTGTGCCTTGATCCGTGCGATCAATTGGTCTGCAATAATAGGCTTAGTCAGATAATCGACGCCACCGGCTTCAAAGCCTTTCAGGACACTTTCCGTATCGCTTAACCCTGTCATGAAGATTACAGGGATATGCGCTAAATCGGGGTTCTCTTTTAAGCGTCGGCATGTTTCAAAACCATCCATATTCGGCATAATCGCATCTAGCAATATAACGTCAGGAACGATATTCTCTGCAATCATTAAAGCCTGCTCACCCTCTAAAGCAACCAAGACTTTTAGTCCGGCTTCATCCAGAGTGTCGTTTAACATGCTAAGTGTTTCAGGCATGTCATCTACTATGAGTACGACATCCTTGTCTGTTGTGTCGTATGTTGTCATCGGAATCGCCCTAATGCTTCAATAATTTGTTCAAATTGAAAGCTATTAACTAAGTTTTCAAGCTGTTCAATAAACTCATCTGAGGCTTGCTTATTTTCTTTCATTGTCTCTAATTTTTGTTGGATACCCTTGGCATAGCCAATTTCTGAAAATCGAAGTAGTTCTTGCAAGTGATGTGAATCTGGCAAATCTTTCAGCTCTGCTAAAGTATGTTTTTTATCGTGAACAGGTAAATCCTCAGATTTATATTCCCATTCCAACATAAGATGCTTACCGACTAACTCCATGAGAGACCATAAGCGAATTGGCTTACAAAGATAATCATCATGACCAATGTCAATATCTTCATCTGCATTACCTTCTCTGGCATCAGCAGAGACCATAATAATCGGAACGAATGCATTTATTTTCCTGACTTTAGTCACTGTCTCCCAACCATTTAGACCTGGCATTGCAACATCCATTAATAGGATATCTGGCGAACAATCGTCTAGCATTTTCAAGCACGTCAAACCATCCTGCGCTTCAATAACCTCAAACCCCAATGGTGCTAAAATATCGGTAATCAATCCTCGGGCTGATGGGTCATCATCCACCACCATGACAGTTTTCAGAGCGCCGTTATAACCTTGAATTTCTTGCTTCACTTCCGGAATATCAAGCGGCTCAGCAATGCTGGATAACATCAAGGAAACCTTGAAGGTACTGCCTTGATTTGGCGAACTGATTAAGGAAATATCACCCCCCATAATTTCTGTTAAAAGTCGTGTAATCGTTAAACCAAGTCCCGTACCCGATACATGATTCATGCCTGGCCGTCTAACACGCTCAAAGGGCGCGAAGATTCTTTCCTGATCTTCAATATCAATACCCCTACCCGTATCTGAGACGACAAACTCAGCTACCTGACTTCGATAACGAACAGAAAGTTTTACTTCTCCCTCCTCGGTAAATTTAAGTGCGTTAGACAATAAATTAATCAGGATTTGTCGAAGACGCTGCTCATCTGCTTTCACATACTCAGGCAAACGATCTAAGCAGTGATAAGAAAACTGAATCCCTTTAGCCTTGGCTTGAAGCTCGAACATATTCACAATTTGATTCAGTAAGGTCTGAATTCTTACTTGGTTAGAATGAAGGTCTAACCTGCCCGCTTCAATCTTAGATATATCTAAAAGGCCTTCGATTAAATCGCCTAAATATTCGCCACTTCGCCTAATGGTACTGACAGCATTGCGACGATTCACAGGAATATTTGGATCTTTATCTAAAAGTTGGGCATAACCCAGCACCGCATTTAAAGGCGTACGCAGTTCGTGACTAATTCCAGTGAGATATCGGCTCTTGGCCTGATTGGCTGCTTCAGCATTCTCTTTCGCTAGCTGAAGCGCCTGATCCGTTTTTTCATGTGCTGAAATTTCATCTTCTAAGCGGTGAGTTTGTCTATTGGTTTCTTCTTCAGCAACGCGACGACTATCACTCACGAGCACAAATAACCATGCCATCACCCCACCAATAATAATCAGGATAAACGAAACCTTCCAAAGCGCAGATGCAACAAGATCACTATCCACATGACTTTCATAAACTATCTGAAAATAAATCAGTAATAACAAACCCGCAATGACTAACAAGATAAGACAAAATAAACCCAGGAAATTACTCACCTTGGTATTCAACATAGAAACTACGGGGCCGGGAAGAATTCTCCCTAACAAGGACAGAAGTTGTTCTGAGAATTTCGACTTTGTTTTACAGACATCATTGCACCGAGCATCCAATGAACAACACAAAGAACAAATATGTCCTTCATAAGCAGGACAATGAGCCATATCTTCAGTTTCAAAAGTATGTTCACAGATGCAGCATTTAAGGTCCTGAATGTCGGCAGGATAAATAATACTTGAACGCGCAATATAATATTTACCTTTGGTAAACCAGGCGATGAATGGCGCGAGAACAAAGGTCGTTGCTAAGGTAATAAAAGAAGACAAAGCCACTGCGGTTTCACCAAAGCTGCCAAGATGAGCATTTAAACCAATAATCGATGCCACGAGCATTGAACCCACACCCACAGGGTTAATATCAAACAGGTGGGCTCTTTTGAATTCAATATGAGCAGGCCTTAAACCAAGTGGTTTGTTGATCACTAAATCCGCGACTAATGAGCCTACCCAAGCCAAGGCGATAATGGCATAACCTCCGAGGATATCTTCAAGAACTTGATAGATACCTAGCTCCATTAACATCAGAGCAATCACCACATTGAACACCAACCAAACAACTCTGCCAGGATGGCTATGCGTTAAGCGTGAAAAGAAGTTCGACCATGCAATTGAACCAGCATAAGCATTGGTGACGTTAATTTTTAACTGAGACAAAATTACAAAAATACCCGCTAAAGCTAAGGCTAAATCAGGTGAGTTAGAAATATAGCCAAAAGCAACCAAATACATATGTGCAGGATCAGATGCATTTTCCGGATCAATACCATTCCTCAAAGCTAAGACAGCCAAAAAAGAACCCGCTAAAATTTTAAGCGCGCCAACGATAATCCATCCCGGACCACCTGCGATGAGGGATATCCACCATTTTCGACGTTCTTTTTTATCCAGAGAACTTTGATCGTATTGTGGCAAAAAACGTAGAAAATCTACTTGCTCGCCAATTTGTGCAACAAGGGAGAACACAACGGAGGCTGCAGCACCAAAAAGAAGCAAATTAAATTTTGGGGCATTAGAGTCGGTTTGGACCTCGTAATCTACCCAGCTAGAAACAGAACTAATATCCTGATAGGCAATAAATACAAAAGGTAGGATCTGAAGAATAACCCAGAAAGGCTGGGTCCAAAGCTGAAAACGACTGATCAAAGTAATGCCATAGGTCACTAAAGGAATAACCACTAAAGCGCAAACCACATAACCAATTGAAAGAGGTATACCTAAAGTCAACTCTAAGGCCATAGCCATGATGACAGCTTCTAAAGCAAAGAATATGAAGGTAAAAGAGGCATATATTAGCGATGTAATCGTTGAGCCTATATAGCCAAAACCCGCGCCGCGCGTTAGTAAATCGATGTCTATGCCATAGCGGGCAGCGTAGTAACTAATGGGGATGCTAGTCAAAAAAATGATCAGCGCCACCACCATAATAGCGACGAATGCATTGGTGAAACCATAGCTAAGCGTAATGGCTCCGCCAATAGCTTCAAGCGCCAAGAAAGAAATCGCACCTAAGGCAGTATTGGAGACTCTGGCCGATGAAAAAATCCGGGCTTTTTTGGCTGTAAATCTTAAGGCGTAATCTTCAAGAGTTTGATTAGCGACCCATCGATTGTAGTTCCGCCTTACACGGAAAACCTGCTGCTTCGCTTTCATTCACCCTTCTCTTTTTGCAGTTGGAAAACAATTCCTAAGTATTTATCAAAATAGAAAAGTCCGACTGTTCATATCTAGTCTTTTTAGCATCCTTACAGAGTTAGTTTCATGCCAATTAGGTCGCCATCTCAACGATCTCTTCATATTAAGACCTAAACATATAAAGAGCACTGCAATAAACTCGCCAACCGGAACTGAGCATGTCATTACTTCTTTGCCACTTTATTTACAGCACAAAACTCTGAATAAACATTAACTCGCGTGCGCATGACAGTAGCGCGAGATGAACATCAGTCATATAAGTCAAATGACTTACCCCTATGAGCTGATTACTCCATTGTTGAAATTCCCTCGAATCCTGATACTGATCTCGTGACAGAAAGCTAAGGCTTCCGTCTCAAACCGTCTGAAAAACTTCACTTTAAGTTGCAGAGTGTTTTAGATCTCAGCTAGCACAGAGTGAATATGAACAAGTGAATGACCCAATGTTTTTAAAACAGTAAAGAGGAAGCGACATGACGCAAGATAAATCAACATCATTGCAAACCAAGAAATTGGGTTTTCAAATGCCCACAAAAAGAAGATCCCTTCTGAAAACCATCGCGGCTCTACCCGTCATGATGATGCTCTCTTACAGCTCACTTTCTGCTGCATCAGAGGTCAATACGACAGGTTTAGCAGTAACGGACACTGAAGTTACCGTAGGTATTCTTCATTCCCTAACTGGCACTATGGCCATCAGTGAAACCGGCGCACAGGAAGCAGAAAAACTAGCCATTAAACAGATCAACGAAAGTGGCGGCATATTAGGTCGTCAAATCAAGATCATTCAGGAAGATGGCGCTAGTGATTGGCCAACATTTGCTGAAAAAAGCCGTAAGTTACTAGTCCAGGATAAAGTCGCAGCAGTATTTGGCGCATGGACGTCTGCTTCACGTAAGGCAGTACTACCTGTTTTTGAGAAAGAAAATGGTTTGCTTTATTACCCGACTTTCTATGAAGGATTAGAGCAATCTAAAAACGTAATCTACACAGGCCAAGAAGCAACACAGCAGATCTTGGATGGTCTTAACTGGGTAGCGAAAGAAAAGAAAGCTAAAACGTTTTACCTCATTGGCTCCGATTACATCTGGCCACGTACTTCCATGAAAATTGCCCGTAAGCATATTGAAAACGTACTAGGCGGCAAGGTTGTTGGTGAAGAGTACAAGCCGCTTGGTAATACCCAGTTCGGTTCTGTTATCAACAAGATTCGTCTTAAAAAGCCTGATGTTATCTACGCAGCAGTTGTGGGTGGAAGTAACGTTGCCTGGTTCAAGCAGTTAAAAGCAGCGGGCATCACTTCTAAAAAACAAACGCTTCTAACTATCTCGGTCACAGAGGATGAAGTATTAGGGATAGGCGGTGAAAACCTTGAAGGCTTTTACTCAATCATGAAGTACTTCCAAAGTCAGGATAATGATAACAACAAAGCATTTGTGAAAGCCTTTAAAGGAATGTGGGGTGATGACAGCGTGATGGGGGATGTGACTCAGGCAGCTTACTTAGGCCCATGGTTATGGAAGGCCGCCGTTGAACGTGCAGGCTCATTTGATGTCGATAAAGTCGTTGCTGAATCAGAAAAAGGGGATATCGAGTTAACAACGGCTCCCGAAGGTTATGTGAAACTTCACAAAAACCATCACTTGTGGAGTAAGGCTCGCGTTGGTCAGTGGAACAAAAATGGTCAAGCAACCGTGGTTTATACCTCTGAGTTACTTGAGCCAGACCCATTCCCAGCAGGCTATCAATAAGCACTTTCTCAACTTTAATAGAAACAAGCTAGCGGACAACAGTCCGCTAGTAATTCAACACCAAACACACAGCTCATCATCTTTCATGGCCTCATGATTTTGGAGATTTAATATGGATGGATATACCTCTAGCGAATTGGTCTCGATATTCGCCATGCAAGGATTCGCTGGCATCAGCCTATTCAGCGTACTTCTACTGATGGCATTAGGCTTAGCGATTATATTCGGACAGATGGGCGTTATTAATATGGCCCATGGTGAATTCATGGCAGTTGGTGCCTACGTCACCTACTTCTTATCTTATATTACCGAAACCTATTTCCCGGCTTTGATGCCCTACTATTTTGTATTTGCCATTGCCGTGGCATTTCTGATTGCCGGTGTGCTCGGTTATTGTGCCGAATTTCTTCTCATCAGACACCTTTACGCAAGACCTTTAGATACTTTATTAGCAACCTGGGGTTTAAGCCTCATCATGCAGCAATCTTTCCGTTCACTGTTCGGTGCACGCGAAGTCAGCCCGAGTTTACCTGATTGGCTAATGGGTTCGTATCAACCAACTGACACGATAGATATCCCCATTAACGGTATGTTTGTACTTGGCCTAACAGCGGTGGTAACGATAGGTGTTTTTTACCTAATGTTTAAGTCGAAGTGGGGTCTTCGTGTCAGAGCCACGACACAAAATCGAGTCATGAGTGGCGCGGTAGGCATCAATACCAAAAAAGTAGATCGCTATACCTTCGCATTAGGCTGTGGTATTGCGGGTATTGCCGGCGCGGCATTCACCACCATTGCATCAACTGGCCCAACGACCGGGACACTTTACATCGTAGATACTTTCATGGTCGTAGTTTTTGGCGGTGCAGCAAGTCTCTTTGGCACCATTGCTTCAGCCTTCTCAATCGCTCAAGCACAGTCTATTTTGGAATTCTTCATCAGCGGCTCGATGGCTAAGGTTTATACCTTGCTCGCCCTCGTTCTTATTTTGATGTTCAAGCCAGAAGGATTATTTGCCAGCAAGGTTCGCCGCTAATGCGGATATTGATTGTTAAGCAAATAAATAACTGAACAACTGTATTAATGAAATCTATGAAAGACCGTCAGTCGAAGATTAATTCTGACAGCCGTTATTAAAGTTTTTGGAGAGAATTATGAGCTTCGTATATGAAAAACTAATGGGTGGAAAAAGCGGCTTAGTCGGGCTGCTCATTTTAGCTGCCCTGATATTGGTCGTATTCCCCTTATTTCTTGATGCATTTCGACTCAATATGGTCGGTAAGTATTTAACCTATGCCTTCGCTGCAGTAAGTCTTGTCTTACTTTGGGGTTATGGCGGCACACTAAGTTTAGGACAAGGGATATTTTTTGGCTTAGGTGGATATGGCATGGCCATGTTCCTCAAGTTAGAGGCGTCCTCTCCAGAAAACACAGCTATTCAATCTACGCCTGGCATTCCAGACTTTATGGATTGGAACCAGATAACCGAATTACCTTGGTTTTGGGAACCCTTCAGCAGCCTTGGCTTTACCATCGCCGCCATCTTAATTCTTCCTGCGTTATTTGCTTATATCATTGGTTCTGCAATGTTTAAGCGACGTGTAGGTGGTGTTTATTTTGCGATTATTACACAGGTGATTGCGGTGATTCTGACGGTTCTGATTGTCGGTCAGCAGGGTTTAACTGGTGGCATTAACGGTATTACCGATTTACGCACCATGAATGGCTGGGACATCACATCCGATAGCGCAAAATATATCTTCTATTACCTGAATTGCGCACTGCTCATTGGTGTCATTATCGCGTCGCGTTACATCTTAACCAGTAAGTTTGGACGCATACTTTTAGCCATTCGAGACAAAGAAGATCGGGTTCGTTTCTCTGGCTATGACGTTGCTAACTTTAAAATATTTATCTTCTGCTTCGCTGCAATGATCTCTGCCATTGGAGGGGCGATGTTTACTTTGCAAGTTGGCTTCATGTCGCCTTCATTTGTCGGAATCGTACCATCCATCGAAATGGTTATCTTTGCTGCAGTCGGTGGGCGCATGTCTTTGATTGGCGCGGTCTACGGCACGCTGTTAATTAATTTTGGCAAAACTGCATTTTCAGAATCCTTCCCTGAACTTTGGTTATTCCTAATGGGCGGACTATTCATTGGCGTAGTGATGTTTTTCCCGAATGGTTTAGCCGGACTATGGGAAGACTATGGTCACCATATCACCAACAAATTTCGCTTTATCACTCGATTATTCAACAAGAAATCTAAAGCACTTAGCTCTGAAGAAATGAGTGCTGATAAAGCAAGCTATCCCAGTTGATCTTGGCTTGCAATAAAACGAGTTAACGAATGTGCTGATTCTTGGAGACTGATATGAATATGACGACGAATACTGATTACACCTTATCGATTGAAGACTTAACCGTCTCATTTGATGGTTTCAAAGCCGTTGATGACCTGAACTTCTATCTTGATAAAAATGAACTGCATGTTGTGATCGGCCCTAATGGTGCTGGCAAAACAACCGTACTTGATTTGATCTGCGGTAAAACCAAAGCGACGTCTGGCAGCATTAAGTTTTTAAATAAGGAACTTACAAACTTATCGGAGCATGCGATCGTCCGCGCAGGAGTAGGTCGAAAATTCCAAACACCGTCAATTTACGAAAACCTGTCTGTTCTAGAAAATCTGGAAGTGTCCTATCCAAAAGGTCGCGGAGTATTTGGCTCCCTAATGTTTAAACGTGATGCAACTGTCCTTAGAAAGATCAAGGAAATTGCTAAAGAAATCATGCTTGAAGATGAATTGGATACTGAATCAGGCCTACTCAGCCACGGCCAAAAACAGTGGTTAGAAATCGGCATGCTGTTAATTCAAGACCCTCAACTGTTGATGCTGGATGAGCCAGTTGCAGGTATGAGTGTCAAAGAGCGCGAACAGACAGCAGAACTACTCAACAAAATCAGTCAGGGCCGGTCTGTGCTGGTGATTGAACACGACATGGAATTCGTTGCGCGTATTGCTCATAAAGTCACGGTGTTACACCAAGGGAAGATACTTGCTACGGGTGATATGGAGGCCGTTCAGAATAATCCGGACGTTATTGAAGTGTATCTGGGTCATTAGACAATCACTCACTAGGTGAAGGCCTGTTGAGAGCAAATGAATGAACTAACTTATTAGCGGGTGAAGATATGTTAAGCGTTTCAAATTTAAAAGTTGCATACGGTCAAAGTGAGGTTATTCATGGCCTGAACTTTACCGTTCCCAAAAATGAGACATTGGCCATCATGGGTCGTAACGGTATGGGAAAAACTACCCTTTTCAAATCACTGATTGGCATATTGCCAAGTGCGGGTGGAGAAATTTCCATCGACGGTGTCAATGTCACAAAGTGCGAGCCATATCAGCGTGTTGAGAATGGTATTGCCTATGTGCCGCAAGGACGGATGATTTTTCCAAATTTAACGGTCAAAGAAAATATTGAAACAGGCATGGAAGTCTCGAAATTAAAAACCATTCCGGACGATATCTATGCCCTCTTTCCTGTATTACATGAAATGCGAAATCGCAAAGGCGGTAACTTATCAGGTGGTCAGCAACAACAGCTAGCGATTGCGCGCGCACTTGTGACCAACCCCAAAGTCTTGTTGTTGGATGAACCCACTGAAGGTATTCAGCCTTCGATTATCAAAGACATTGCCAATGTATTGAACGAAATCAAAAAGCTTCGCGACATCACCATTATCGTTTCCGAACAGGTCTTGAGCTTCACCATGGCAGTGGCAGACAGAATTATCGTGATCGATAAAGGGCAGTTTATTCATGAAGATTTAAGAGCCGACGTGAATACCGAGAAAATAAAGAAATACCTCTCAGTCTAGTGCTGAGAACCCGAAAACCAAGAAGTAACCATGCACGACCAACACTGTAAAATACATAAGGTGAAATGAGGAGCCTGACATGACAGATACCATCATAAAAGTAAATTTAAAAGAGTCACCCTACACCAATGAAAAAATCCATAACCGTTGGCATCCAGATATTCCGATGGTCGAAATGGTAAAACCTGGCGATGATTTTATTGTTGAATGCTATGACTGGACGGGTGGGCAAATTAAGAATAACGATTCCGCAGAAGATGTCAGAGATGTGGACTTATCCCAAGTTCATTTTCTATCCGGTCCAATCGGTGTCGAAGGCGCGATGCCAGGCGACTTATTAGTCGTCGACATTTTAGATATTGGTACCTTTGACGAAAGCCAATGGGGCTTCAATGGTTTTTTCTCAAAACAAAATGGCGGTGGTTTTTTAACGGAACACTTCCCCGAAGCTCAGAAATCTATTTGGGATTTCAATGGTATGTTTACCAAATCTCGTCACATCCCAAATGTCGAGTTTGCTGGCTTAATTCACCCTGGCTTGATCGGTTGTTTGCCTTCCAAAGAAATGTTGGAAGAATGGAATACCCGAGAGAAAGGTTTATTCGATACGGAACCTGAAAGAGTACCTGCCTTGGCAACCTTACCAGACGGTTCAACGGCTCATATGGGCAAATTAAAAGGCGAAGAGGCCAAAAAAGCCGGTGCCGAAGGTGCGCGAACCGTTCCACCAAGAGAGCACGGTGGTAACTGTGATATTAAAGATTTATCACGCGGTTCTAAAATCTACTTTCCTGTTTATGTAAAAGACGGTGGCCTGAGTGTTGGCGATTTACACTTCAGCCAAGGTGATGGCGAAATCACCTTCTGTGGTGCAATAGAAATGGCAGGTTGGATTCATCTAAGAGTGAATATTATAAAAGACGGTATGTCTCAATATGGCATTAAAAACCCAATCTTTAAACCAAGCCCAATCGCACCAAGATATGATGACTACCTTATATTTGAAGGTATCTCTGTTGATGAGTATGGCAAGCAACATTACTTGGATGTGCAAGTCGCTTACCGACAGGCCTGCTTAAATGCGATTGAGTATATGACCAAGTTTGGCTATTCGAAGGCTCAGGCTTACGCCATCTTAGGTTGTGCTCCGGTCCAGGGTCATATAAGTGGAGTCGTCGACATACCTAATGCCTGCGCAACGCTTTGGCTGCCAACGGACATCTTTGACTTTGATATGCAACCCAATGCAAATGGTCCAACTAAAATGGTGGATTCATCGAAAGTTGATATTCCATTAGCACCAGATAAATAATTCGTATCCAGCAAGCATGGTTCAGTGAATTAATGACACTGAACCATGCTCCGCTAGTTCAACTAAATTTCAACTAAGCCAGCAATTTTAACGAGGATGTGACCATGCCTTTATATGACTACAAATGCGATCAACATGGTATTTTTCATGAACTGATAGCAATGAATGAAAGTGGCCACGCTAAATATTGCCCTACTTGTGGCAATGCTTGCGGAAGAGTCATTCTCTTATCTAAAAATTTACCACCGATGGATCAAACGCAGAAAAAAGCACACCAAATAAATGAAAAAAGTGCTAATGAGCCCGTCTTTTCAACGACAGAAAGTAGAGATGAAAAGCATGGTAGTGGCTGCGGCTGTGAGAAACCCAATGAGAAACGATCTAAGATGCTTTACTTGGCCGATGGTAGCAAAATATTCCCTTCGCAACGCCCTTGGATGATTTGCCATTAGCCTAATTCAATTATAATTAAAAAGGCCGTTAAAAATGAAAATAATCAATGTAAAACGGCCTTATAGCGATTCCCTTAAATTCAAAGAGAACCAATTTGAGTCCCACGATTAAATTTTTGATACTCGGAATATGCAGCTTTTAAATCCTTTAAATTGGCAGCAAGCTCTTGTATACGCTTACCAGGTTCATTACCACCAAGATTAATACGAAACTGCCTATTATTCTTTAATGCTGTTCCAAGCCACCCGACCAAATATCACTGGTGTCAAAATAGCTTTTGTGGAAAGCTTGAAGTGAACCATTATCAAATTTCTTGATACGCATGACCGTCACTTTTAACTGAGTGCCTAATGCCATATTCATTGCCAACAAGTTCGTAATCTACATCGCTAAATAAACGTAATATACTATATTTGACACTTTAACTTTTGCTAGCATCGAGTTTATTTCTTAATTAATCTTTTTCGTGATTTTCGATTTCAGCCATCTCATTATCAACCATTTCTTCGAAAATAAGCTGTACATCGTTATTCAGCAAACTTTCTTCTAAAGAACGGATGCTTTGATACTCTGTCTCTCTTTTATTTTCTTCAGCCTCATCATCAAATGAGTCTGACCATACATATAAGCTATCTTTTACAGAGAGATCTCTTGGCGGTAATGTGTTACACGCAACCATACCCAGCATAGCAAGCAAACTAAAACTTGACTGAATAAAAGACAATGATAGGTTATTAATGCGTAATTCTGTAGATAAGTGCGATTTCATAAGATCACCCTACTTAACAGTTATTATGCCTGCACCAAAAATCGTGATAACAGACTTGCCACTATCTTAATTTTTTATATTTATACGTTCGTCTTCGTGTTCTAGAGCCCTTCGCACAGCTAATGATTAGTCATAGCTATATGGCAAAATTGACTCTGCATAATACTTCAAATCTTCCAAAATATTTAAGTCTCTTGCAGTAACACCCTCAGCACTAGCTATTTCTTGTATCCGCTCAAAATACAGATTAAAGGTAAGATATTGAGAGTTATTATCTAACAACTTTGACGTTCTATATTTTTCCCACTTTTCAATCTCATCTTCATTTAAGCTTGCAGGAAAGTTCCTAGCCTTATAACGGAAAAATAACTCTGGTAAACGCTGGTCTACAAAATGAAACTCTTTCTCGGCTAACTCTACCTCTGTCGCCGCCCTAACTTCTGCCGTGAGGTTTTTATCTATACCGTTTAAAAAGCCATTATAAATCATTAAGTCTGGGTCTGTTTCGACAGGAAACCCAGCAGCGTCACTAAAGACATTATATATTTTTGTGGTGAATTCAGGGTGCGACCTAATCCAAGCTAAATGCTCTGTCATTTTGGCCATATCCAAATCCCAAGCAATTAGTCGCTCGTCAGGTATCGATTTTACAACCGATGCAGGGCATATCATTGGGCACTTATTAACATGTATCGTTTTTAATGCTGGCCTAAATTTATTTTTCTCTTGTAACTCAGCATTTGTACTATAAAGCCGCGTCTTGATTTCATCAACAGAAAGCTGGTTCAGCTCATCAGGGTTCTGTCGTAAGTCAAACACAACATATCCATTTGAGTTTGTGGGGCTTTTAAATAAAGGAACAACTAAAGCAGAACAACCCATACTTGCTGGATATTTTGAAGAAACATGAAACAACGGTTTCAAGTCTGAACTTTCAAAGAAAGGTAGTAGTGCACTTTTACTTTTATGCTTAAATACGTAATCAAACAGTTGTGGTTGTTTTTCCTTTATCAGTTTCGCAACTGCA
The DNA here is from genome assembly GCA_963975615.1 of uncultured Oleiphilus sp. Taxonomy (GTDB): domain Bacteria; phylum Pseudomonadota; class Gammaproteobacteria; order Pseudomonadales; family Oleiphilaceae; genus PZPK01. The sequence goes on along the minus strand of CAXBKC010000024.1, from coordinate 3,819 downwards.
ATTGTTGCATGAACATCTGACATAGCATCGTGCGCAGCTTCATGCTTGATATTATTCTCTTCTGTCAATCGTTCTAAACGAAAACTTGGCAGCCCTTTTTCATCGACTGGCCAATTTATACCTTCTGGCCTTAAAGCATATGTTAGCCTAACCAAGTCGATAATATCCCAGCGTGAATTGCCATTTTTCCACTCGCGCTCATACGGGTCATAAAAATTCCTATAAAATAAATTTCTAGAAATTTCATCGTCAAAACGAATGCTGTTATAGCCTGCGACGCAGGTATCAGGAACAGAAAAAATAGCATTTATAAAGCTAGAGAATTCAGCCTCGCTTACACCTTCTTGATAAGCCAATTGCGGCGTGATTCCAGTGATTAGGCAAGCATCAGGAGACGGAAGAAAGTCATCGTTTGGTTTACAATATAGTGTTGAAGGTTCTTCAATAATATTAAGATTTAGATCAGTACGAACACCGGCAAACTGGCAAGGTCTATCTTTCCGTGTATCCGCGCCAAATGTTTCATAATCGTGCCAGTAAATAGTTTCCATTTTATGCTCCCTTAATTGAGCATAAATTGTAATATTTTAGAGGGGCGCTATACAGCGATTTAGTGAAATTATTATAAAAGAACTTTTAGAAACAAACCCTTAGAAAAGGTCATTACCACGATTAATGTATTCAACACGAACTCGCTCGGTTCCAGAGGCATTTCTACCCGTATTCATATCGATATGGAGGGATGTGGGAATATTTATAAATGCTCCAACACCTGCATTTATAACACCTTCACTCGTCTGCCACTCAGTTGACTCTTTTTGGAAAGATATAAAGAAGTCATTAGTATAATCAATCTGATTAGTAGAGGTATTACGCTGCCCAATATCTAAGGTTTTATAGTCGGCCAAATCATAGCAATAAAAGCCGGAACTACAGTTTGTAGCCCCTCCGACTTCTGAGCCAGCAACACCGAAATAGCGTGCACGTGAACTATCTGCGTTACCATTATCATCTAATAAACTTGAGCGATAATCATCACCAAAAAAATCAGTAATATCTGCTCCAAGATTCCCCGAAATACTTGTGAAATCTCCACTTAGTTGACCTCGGGCCTCACCAAAGCCTAATCTGAAGCCGATTACTTCTTCTGCTGAGTTTTGTGCTATTTCAAAAAACGGGTCATTTAGTTCGAAGGGAATAATATCATTGACTGCATAAGTCTGACCATCTAACTGAGTTTGTGAAGCATTAGTCGAAATTGAACCGAAGGCTAAATTTGTAGCTGCAAAGTCTGCGGCTAAGCTTTCACCGGGCTTGGTATAGTTTCCTAGCTCGACATTATTAATATTCATTTGCAAATCAGCTTCCATACCTAAAGTAACCCGGGTATAGCTATTCGTACCAAACTGGTCAACATCAAAAGCAACAGCGGCCTGACCAACATATTCACTTAGTTCTTCATCCTCAATTGGACGCATTTCAGCGCACACAAATGAGGTAGCGAGCAATAGAGTCACTAGAACATTTAGCTTATGAATATGTTTATCCATTATTGATATCTACCTAATAAATCCATGAGAAAGCAGAAGTTAATGAAACAGTACTTGTTTCAAATTGTTAAGCTATTGTACGTTTATGTTTCAAATAAGGCTGTGAGTTTAGTCACAGGCCTATAAAAAAGATAAATCACACGCCTTAACGATTTAATTTACATCCATCTAAGTATAACTAAATTCTTGAATTTAAAAGAGCAACGGGGCAAAAAGTCACAGTCGTTCACAATTAGAAGGAAATAAGAGGTAAAAAGTAAAAAGCCCAGCACTCTTAGAAGAGGACTGGGCTCTATAAAGCATTAGAATTTAATCAAACGGATGCCTTAAAACAATTGTTTCAACTCGATCTGGACCAGTAGATATAATATCAACAGGCGCCTCTATTTGAGCTTCTATATATTTAATATAGTTTCTTGCATTCTCAGGTAGCTCTTCAAGTGTTTGTGCACCTAAAGTACTTTCTGTCCAGCCTGGCAATGTCTCATATATTGGCTCTAGGTCTTCATAACCACGACCGTCTAATGGAGGACGCGTTAAAGCCTTACCCGCTTTAGTCTGATATGCAACGCATACTTTAATAGACTCCAAACCATCCAATACGTCTAATTTAGTAAGGCAAATACCAGATACTGAGTTAATTTGAATCGCATGACGTAAGCCAACAGCGTCAAACCAACCGCAACGACGTGGCCGCCCTGTAGTAGCACCAAACTCATGCCCTTGCTTAGCTAGATGCTTACCATTATCATCAAATAGTTCCGTTGGAAAAGGCCCCGAACCGACTCGGGTTGTATACGCTTTAGTGATACCTAGAATATAATCTAGATACATTGGACCAAAGCCGCTACCTGTTGCAGTACCACCAGCGGTTGTATTAGAAGAAGTAACGAATGGATAAGTGCCGTGATCAATATCTAACAATGAGCCCTGCGCGCCTTCAAACATAATATTTTTGCCAGCTTTGCGACAATTATGTAGTTCGTCAGTGACGTCTATCGCTAGAGGCAGTATGATTTTTGCCATTTCCAGAGTTTCATCTAGTGTCTGCTGATAATCGACAGCCGGAACTTTATAAAAGTTTTCTAAGACAAAGTTATGGTATTCCATAATCTCTTTTAACTTCACTGCAAAACTTGCCGGGTCCAACAAATCGCCTAAGCGTAAACCGCGACGAGAGACCTTATCTTCATAGGCCGGACCAATACCACGCCCAGTTGTACCAATTTTCTCATCACCTTTAGCAAGCTCACGCGCCTTATCTAAAGCGACGTGGTAAGGCAAAATTAACGGACAAGCCAAACTCAACCTCAAACGCTCTTTAACCGGTATTCCTTTTGCTTCAAGCTGATCCATTTCTTTTATTAAGGCATCCGGCGCCAAAACAACGCCATTACCTATCAAGCAACTCACATTCTCACGTAAAATACCGGAAGGAATCAGATGTAAAACTGTTTTTTCTCCATCAATGACTAAGGTATGGCCAGCATTATGTCCACCTTGAAAACGAGCAACAACCGCTGCCTGATCAGTTAATAAATCGACAATTTTACCCTTGCCTTCGTCACCCCATTGAGTGCCCAAAATGACAACATTCTTACCCATAACTTCTCTTCTCATTGAAAAAGCGAAACGCTTTATTACCTGATAGGCCAAATGATCTTAACGATCGCCAAATTAAATTAATTCGTTGCTACAACTAACATTTATACGTAAGCAGCCTGACTTAAACAGGTTTAACCTGCCAACCTTGGTTTTCAAACACTAATACCTGATTACACCCTAGAGACTCAGGAGTCTCGGTAACACTTAAACCTTGTATTACGCAGTGCTTTAATCTTAATTCATTTATTTTATTCAATAATGCTGGTTCATCGCCCATCGGGGCAAAAATAAGCTCATTTGCTAAACCACTAAGCCTTGACGTTAAACGTACTAACGTTTTTAAGTCCGCACTAAAGCCTGTAGCAGGTCTTGAATTTTGCGATCGAAGTTGACCTATTTGCCCAAAACCTTTTCCGATATCATTGTAGCGACCGCCTTTTGCAAGTGCATAACCATGACAAGAGCTAAACGCAGCAAATAAGATTCCTGTATGGTAGTTGTAACCTCTAAGCTCACAAAAATCGAAACCTATCTCAACTTGATCAAAACGTTTCTGAATCTGGGTTGCAATCAAACGCAGTTCGTTAATCGCTTCAATAACAAGATTTGCACTGCTTAAGTTAAGCTTTTTTACTGCTTGTTCATTTTTTTCTGATAGTAGTCA
>CAXBKC010000023.1:0-17719 GCA_963975615.1 uncultured Oleiphilus sp. | reverse complement strand
CCCAGGGCATCAAAGAAACCAGGTTGTGAAACAGCATCTAGCATTGCTAAACCTGCTGCCATAGCGAGAGGATTACCCGACAAGGTACCCGCTTGATAGACAGGCCCCATGGGAGCGATAGCATCCATAATATCTGCACGGCCACCAAAGGCACCTACCGGTAAACCACCGCCAATTACTTTACCTAAGGTCGTAAGGTCTGGCTTAACCTGATAAATAGCTTGGACGCCACCTAAGGCAGTACGAAAGCCAGTCATTACTTCATCAAAGATCAAAACGCTGTTATGAGTATCACAGCATTCGCGTAGTGATTCTAAAAAGCCTGCTTTGGGAAGAATGCAATTCATATTGCCAGCAACCGGCTCAACAATAATCGCTGCAATCTGATCTCCCATTTCAGCGAATAGCTTTTTAACTTCTTCAATATTGTTATAGGGAAGAGTAAGCGTATGTTCAGCGACACTAGCTGGTACACCTGGCGAGTTAGGCACACCTAAAGTCAATGCGCCAGAACCTGCTTTAACCAGCAAGGAATCGGCATGACCATGATAGCAGCCTTCAAATTTGACGATTTTATCACGTCCTGTGAAGCCTCGAGCTAAGCGAATGGCACTCATGGTCGCTTCAGTACCCGAGCTGACCATGCGTACTTTTTCTATAGACGGTACTAATTCACATACCTTTTTAGCCATGCGCGTTTCAATTTCTGTCGGTGCGCCATAACCTAAACCTTGAGAAAGTTGCTTCTTAACAGCATCGATAACTTGTGGATTGGCGTGACCCAAAATCATAGGCCCCCAAGAACCAACATAATCAATGTAAGATTTACCATCAGCATCTATTAAATAAGCACCTTCGCCACGTTCAAAGAAAATAGGCGTGCCAGATACACCTTTAAATGCACGAACGGGAGAGTTAACGCCACCGGGAATAACAGTTTGGGCATCAGCAAATAATTCTTCAGACTTAGACATGAATGAAACCTATAAATAATTAAAAGAAGTAAGTTGTTTCGAGAGAATAGTTTTAAATTTTTGCGCTGTTGCTTGTATATCTGGCTGAGAAAACAAGCCATTAATGACAGCGGCGCTATAAATTGGAGTGTGCATCAGCGATTCGATGTTGTCTAGGGTGATCCCGCCTATTGCTACTATAGGCTTGCTTAATTTAGCGGCATCCTTCAATACAGATAGAGGACAAGGAGGTGCTTCGGGTTTGGTTTTCGAGGCAAATAACCGACCAAATGCGCAATAATCTACCCCTAGTTGAATGCATTGTTGGGCATAGCTAATGTCACTATGGCAGGTCACACCTAAGATGCGCTCCGGGCCCAGTATTTTTCTAGCTTCAAGAATATCACCGTCAGACTTTCCTAAATGGACTCCATCGGCCTCGCTTTGCAGGCACAGCTCAAGGTCATCGTTAATAATTAGCTGAGCATTATATTGGCGACATAAAGACTTTAATGCACGAGCTCGTTCGAGCTTTTGGCTCGCACTGGCAGGCTTATCTCGATACTGTAAAGCGCGACAGCCACCTTTTAACGCAGACTCGACTTTGGTAAATAAACTATTTTCATCGAGTAGCTTCGGGTCAGTAATGGCATAGAGTCCGGGGTTTAGAATGCAAGACATTAGCGTTCACTATTGTAAAAAGGGTTTAGTTTAAAAGGGTTTGACGACAACTAAAATAACAATGGCAATTAACAAGATGACAGGAAGCTCATTAAACCAGCGATAGAACACATGACTACGGGTATTAGCATCGCGAGCAAAGGTTTTAAGTAGCTTGCCACAATACATATGATAGGCCATCAGAATAATTACCAAGGTCAGCTTTGCATGGAACCAAGCACTTTGCATATAGCCTTCAAGGTTATATGAGATTAACCAGCCACCCAGAATTAAGGTTGCAATCATAGACGGTGTGCCGATTCCGCGAAAAAGCTTTCGTTCCATAATTTTAAAGCGTTCCACGCTGGCTAAGTCTGATGACTGTGCATGATAGACAAATAATCTTGGAAGGTAGAACAGCGCTGCAAACCAGCAGATAACGGCAATGATATGAAAGGCTTTAACCCAGAGCATGTTTATTTCCTTTTATATTGATAGTAGTTTTCGACATCACTTCGGTGGAGTACGCCTAAGACGCGTGAGATAGTTTCCCCACTTGTTCGTTCGACATAAAGCACATCTGTTTTTGTTTCAGAAAAACGGTCTAAAGCTTCTTGAAGTGTGGCTTGAAAGTATAGTGAAGATACATCTTTTCGTTGCGCTGGAATTTCAAAAAGGTCAATTACAAAATCATTTTTATCAAGCGTTTGTTGCTCATCTTGATTCATTAAAAGTTGTTGTTCTTCTAAATAGTGAGCAAGGTCAACTGTGGGCAAAAGAGAAACGGGTTTACCTTCACTGTTATTAATTAAAATATACTTAGGTTCTTGTCGAAGTAGAGCCTGAGCTTCGACAAATGTTAAGGAGCGGTTTGCTGAACCAAATTGCCGAGACATAATCGCACCAACACTGACCCGCCTTAATGCTTGAACAATAGGGCTATTATTAAAATCGACCCCCTGTTCTTTCAGAATACTTAAGAAAATAGACTTCTGTTTAAAGCCCTCGCTGGCAACCATACTTGATACCACGATAATGAGCATGCCAGGCATAATTATATTCGGATTTTGGGTCAGCTCTAATAGTGCGAGCAAAGCGGCAAGAGGCGCTTGAAGCACCGAACCCATCATCGCGCCCATCCCAAGCATGGCATAGAAACCGGGTGAGGAGGCAATAGAAGGCATGAAAACTTCTGCCAATATTCCAAAAACACCACCAACACTGGCACCAATAAAAAGTATTGGACCGATTAAACCACTTGGCATGCCTAAGCCAACACTAATACCGGTGATGACGATTTTGCCAATAGCAATGGCGCATAGCAGAGCTAGACCAACTTGACCAAGAAGGGTCTCGTTAACAGTGTCATAGCCAATGCCCATAATTTCCGGAAGATACATAGCTGCTAAACCAGTAATACCCCCAGCCGCAAGAATACGATAAAAAATACCAAAGGTTGAAAAGCGAATAGTTTTTTGAATGAGGCCGACAAACGATGCAGACACAACACCAATGGCAATACCACAAATGACGATATAAGGGATTTCAATTAGAGAATTCATATAGAGCTGTGGCACGACAAACGCTGTTTCATTGCCATAGACAACTTGGGATAAGACTGCCGCAGCTACTGAAGCGAGAATAACAGGAGTAAAGCCCGCAATGGTGTATTCCATCATGACCACTTCCATCGCAAAAATAACCCCCGCGATAGGTGTATTGAAAGAAGCTGAAATGGCAGCCGCTGTACCGCAACTGATGAGTATCCGAATACTGTTGTTCGGTAAGTGAAGGTAGCGCCCTAAGAGGCTGGAACAGGCTGCGCCAAGATGTACAGCTGCACCCTCTCGACCTGCAGACTGACCACTAATGACACTAAGAACACCGCCAACGAACTGAGTTAACAGACTTTTAAATGAAATATAACCTTGATGATAGTTAAGCCTTTCAATCACAAAGCTAATACCCACTTTACGTTGGCTTATGCCTAAGCGATACCAGATACTTGCAATAATAACGGCGCCGCTAATAGGCAATACCACGCGTGCAAATTGAGAGAGACCTTCGAAATTTTCAGGGTCACCGTCCGGCAAAAAATACATGAGCGGTAGTTCAATAAAAAGGCGAAATAAGAGAATAACAGCAGAGGTTAGAAAACCGGTAATTAAGCCAAGAATGGCAAGCTGGGGTAAAGCTTCAGCGCCAGACAGTTGTTGCCTGAATACACGCTTATAATTCTCAAAAGAGTCTCTTAGAGACATAAGACAACTTACCCTCAAGTATAAAGTAACGTATTACCACTCCCGTTAGATAATACAGAAATATGTCTGAGAAGTAAGCTTAGGTTAAGTGACGATAAAGGTGTGACTTATTTGTACGAAACAATTGAACTATTTAACTCTTCAATCGTTTGAAACATCTGGTCATGAACGCTCTGGCATAAAATATTTAGATCTTCTTTGGCGATATCTTTCGTTGAAATAGGCGGAAGGATACGTACTTTGACTTCACCGGCGTGCCATTTATTCAAATTGATATGCTTAGGGTAGGCACTGGCACAAATTGGCAAAATTGGCGCGTCAGCCTGTTTCGCCATGTGGAATGCACCTTTTTTGAAGGGTAATAAGTTTTCGCCTTTATTGCGTGTGCCTTCAGCAAAAACCCAAATAGAGGTAGATTGATGTTTGAGGGCTTCTGTTGTTTCGGTCATTGAATTGATTGACGCCTTTGATTTTTTACGGTCAATCATGATGTTGCCCGAAAGCCAATAAACCTGACCAAATAAAGGTAAATAACGTAAGCTTTTTTTACCAATACTCACGGTTCGTTTTGGAATTACGCCACCATGGATGAATAGGTCCAGGTTATCTTGGTGATTAGCAATCACGATAGACGGTTGCATATTGATAAGATTTTCTTTGCCTTCTATGGTCAATTTAATGCCGAGTATTTTAAGCCCGCCAAGGCTAAACATTCGCCCGCAAATACGAGTGTTATCTGGATTAAAAGGCCGAAATAGACAAACTAATATGCCTAGTAAAGCAACCACAAAAAAATAACTTAAAACAAGAATCGTGCGAAAAAATAGAATCATAAGACGGATTTTATATGTTGATGATTTAATAGTTTAGATTATAGGGCTAAATAGAGCGACTGCTCTAGGTAATAAGAGCCACTCTTTATGAGAAAAAAGTCGTATAGAAGTTGATCTGGTGATAATAATCATTAATAGATTGATTCTTAGCTGTTAATATAGAAAGCATAATTGTCTTAAAGATGGGGAAGTGTTGTGATTAAAGTGGGTATCGTTGGTGCGACAGGTTATACCGGGGCTGAGCTACTAAGGTTATTAGTATTACATCCGAATGCTGAAATAGTCGTCGTGACTTCACGAACAGAAAAAGGCACGCCTGTTTCTGATATGTTTCCCAATGTCCGAGGCTATTTAGAACTTGATTTCACTGACCCAACGATTGAAGAATTATCAATTTGCGATGTGATCTTCTTTGCGACTCCACATGGAGTAGCGCAATCAATGATGAAAGACTTTATTGATTCGGGCTTAAAAACCATCGACCTATCGGGTGACTTCCGCTTAAAGGATGTTGATGTCTGGGAATCTTGGTATGGTCAGAAGCATGCTTGTCCTGAGCTTATCCCTCAAGCTGTGTACGGTTTACCTGAAATTAATCGTGAACAAATTGTTGATGCCAAATTAATAGCATGCCCTGGTTGTTTTCCTACCGTTATCCAGCTTGGCTTTTTACCTTTACTAGAGAAAAAATGGATCAAAGCAGATCGCCTTATCGCCGATGCTAAAACGGGCACAAGTGGTGCAGGAAAAGCAGCGAAAGTAGGGATGCTATTATCTGAATGCTCTGATAGTTTCAAAGCCTACGGAGTATCAGGGCATCGACATCTACCCGAAATGAAGCAGATTTTGTCAGACATTCAGGGTGAAGACTTAGGCTTGACCTTTGTTCCGCATCTGGTGCCAATGATTCGCGGTATTGAAGCTACCTTGTATGCAGAGTTAAAACCAGAACTGGGTATTACCATAGATCAGGTTCAAGCTTTATTTGAAGAACGTTATGCCAATGAGCCTTTTGTCGATGTGATGCCCTTGGGCTCTTTGCCAGAAACAAGAAGTGTAAAAGGTTCTAACTTTTGCCGAATTGCAATTCATCAGCAAGCAGGTAGTAATCAGCTTATTATCCTTGCTGTGATTGATAACCTAGTTAAAGGCTCATCAGGCCAAGCTATTCAAAATATGAATATTATGTTTGGTTTTAAAGAGAGTCTTGGCCTTGAGCAAGTTGCCTTGATGCCTTAAATGTATGTAAAGCAAAAGAATTGAATAAAAAGGAAGTTTTAAATGGCTAAAAAAAATGCCAATGATCGTTTGATTGTTGTAAAACATAAACCAGGAATTAAACGTAAGCGGAGACTATTTTTCATTACCGGTATCGTGGTAATGGGCGCCTTGAGTTTTTTGCTGGGTAACTATCAGATTCGACAACAGCATCAAAAAGTACTCGATCAATTAGATTCATTATCTGCTGAATACGCCACTCTTCAAAAAAGTGAATCCGGATTAAGACAACAAGTACTTAATTTAGAAAGTGGTAGAAATATAGACAATGCCGCGGTTCAAGGAATTCAAGAAACGATTCGAGAGTATAAATCAACTATTGAGCAACTTAAAAAAGACGTGTCATTTTATCAAAGTATCATGGCGCCTTCTGAAAATATAAAAGGTCTTCAAGTTCAAAATCTCGAACTTCAGAAAACAGGGGACGATAAGCGGTTTTCTTATAAAATTGTTTTAGCTCAAGTTGCTGATAATAAAAAGTACGTCAGCGGTTTAGTGGCTGTTAATGTGGTTGGAATGAAAGAAGGTAGTAAGTTGATTTTGCCTTTGAGAGATGTCTCTGAAGAGCAATCTAGCTTAGGTATTAAATTCAAATTTAAATACTTTCAAGATATTACCGGTGAACTCATTTTACCGGAGGGCTTCAACCCAGAAAGTATTCAAGTCGTTGCACAGGCAGATGGGAAAAAAGCGTCTAAACTAGAAAGAACATATATGTGGAATGATTTAGTGCGCTAAATTTGAATGAATGATTTATCGAGTAGGAGAGCCAGCATGTTTGGAGCAGGCAGAAAAAAAGCTAAAGGTAAGCGGTATCAGAGTCCGCATGCTCACTTTGATACCTTGGTATCAAGTAAAACTCAAATCCAAGGAGATATTCAATTTTCTGGAGGACTGCATGTCGACGGTTTAATTCGTGGCACTATTCGTGCTGAAGAAAATAGTGATGCGATTGTTCGAATTAGTGATATTGGTGAAATTGATGGTGATGTGATTGCGCCGCATATTATTGTAAATGGAACGGTTCACGGTGATGTATATGCTTCGAAGCATATTGAATTAGCATCTAACGCCTCGATTAAGGGGAATGTTTATTACCATTTAATCGAAATGGCAATGGGCGCAGAGGTAAACGGTAATTTGGTTCATCATAAAGAGCCCATATCGCTCGATGAACAAGGAAATAAAGACGGTGAACCTGTTAATAATGAGCCAGTTTCACTTAAAGCCATCACTAACACAGGAAGTAGTTGACTGTTTTACTCAGTTAATTGGATAATGCCGACATAAGTACCCTTTGTTGGAGAACTCATGAGCACTGTTGAATCCTATATACCCACGCCGCTCATTTTTACAGATGCGGCAGCAAATAAAGTTAAACAATTAGTTGAAGAAGAGGAGAACCCAAATCTTAAACTAAGGGTCTACGTGACCGGTGGCGGCTGTTCTGGCTTTCAGTATGGCTTCACCTTTGATGAAGATATGTCTGAAGATGACACGATTGTTCCAAATCAAGGCGTCAAGTTACTTGTAGATTCAATGAGCTACCAATATTTAGTAGGCGCAACGGTAGATTATACTGAGAGCTTAAAAGGGTCTCAGTTTTCAGTGACCAACCCAAATGCTGAAACAACCTGTGGTTGTGGCTCAAGCTTTAGTATCTAGTTCTAGTAATGCTGTGACCGCCTTTCTTAAGGCTAAGTCTAATTGTTTCTTCCCCGTTAAATTTAAGTACTTCAAACAGAAAGCATTATCTCTGTTTTGAAGTACTTTCATAAGTAAAACTGCTTGATGATCCGGCTGTAAACTTCCCCAATCTGATGTCATAATTTTTGATAAGACATAGCTAAATAACTCTAAATCACTTTCCTCGTAGGGTCTTAAGGCATTTGCAAAGGCTAGTATTTTATTAGTTTTAACAGGATGTAGTTTTAATTCGCTAGTTGATAAGGTCTGAAAAATAGCCGCCACTAAATTTGATGCTAAATGCTGATGTTGACGGTTCAGGTTAAAAATAAAGGCTGCTGAAAACTGTTCAGTACTCTCACTCAAAAGATTGCCAGCCCTAGCTGATATAGGGAGCATCATCATAATTGATTGTAAGCCACTCGCGCCATCGACTTTCAAACCAAGTTTCACAATACTGAAGTCATTTTTGTGCCAAAACGCTAGTAGCTCAGGTGTTAAACCATAGCTACTAGTAACGGAGTCGATATGATTGGTTCTAGCGAAATCCGCAACGTTTTTGAGTAGGGTGGAGCCAATACCTTTAAGTTGTAAGTCTGGGTGAACCGCAATTCGCATAACGCGATAACAGCTTTGTTCGAGAAATTCGGGCTTAGCAGTGCTAGCGCATAAAGCTTGGGGAAATAGCTGTCCTCTAGGGCGACGCGTTCCAGAGATAATATCTTCAGCTAACTGAGCAGATTTAAAGCCACCTTCTTCAATTATCAAGCAAACTCCTGCGATCTCTTCAAAGGCATTGCTTGCTGATTGAAGCGGCTTCTTACCATGGCTGAGCGGACGGGCAACCAAAACCTTAATCTTTGGGTGATCAAGAATAAGTCTTAAATCAGAAGGGCTAGTTTGGTAGTGAGCAGTTACTAACAAAGAAATTACTTGTTCAAGTAATACTTCATTTCGAAAAAGGGTAGGCTGATCTATCCATGTTGTCTGGAGTGCTTGCGAGGCTGATATTTTAGCTTCAACTAAGTTAGCATTTAACAATAAAAATTTGAAAAACCAAGCTTCGAGAGGATCATCCTCTGCCCAGCGAATCGGGCTTGATAAAAATATCGACTTCCAATGTGGTCGTACAGAATCTAAAGATTTTTGAAAGCGAATCGTAAAGCCTTGACCATTACCTTCATAGCCGTGAATCGTGGTTGAAAAAACAATTCTGCTGTAGTGCTTAAGCAACAAGTTGAGAATAGAAACAGGAACAGCTGCAGCTTCATCAATAAACAGTAAGTGACAGTTAGGTAGCTCTGCCGTAATCAAATCAAGTGGGATAAACTCAAATGCATTCAGCGCTGCATCGATATCTTCAGGTGTTTTGTAATGATCTTCAATGGCCACTTTATAGTGCTTAAATGCGGCCGCACACGTCTGTTTACTGGGTGCAGTAATTAGCATCATTTGTTGCGTTTCAATGAAAAGCTGAGCCGCAGCCAGGCCGATAGCACTAGATTTCCCTCTGCCTCGATTAGCTTTAATGACTAAAGGTCGATGCCGATGACCAAGGGCCACTTTCTTAATAGCGGTAATTGTATTTAGTTGATCCAATGTTGGCAGCTCAACGTTTTTGTTTGACGCCTGACTAACTACATGGTTGGTTGGCTGCGGATTTTTGCCTTCTTCTATCAACAGGACGTCGTCAGAGTTCTTGATCTGGTCGACAAAACGTTGAAGAAAAAAAGTATGGCAAGCTGCGACATCATCTGTTTCAGAGCACATTCTAAGGTAATCGTTATCTGCTTGAGTCTCTAATGCTTCAAGCGGTGGCAATATAAATATAAAAAGGCCGCCGCCTTTAAGAAGGCCAGACGCGATACCCAGTCCGTCTGGATTTAAACCGGAAAACCCATCCCATATGAGAGTTTGGTATTCTGAACCAAGCTGGTGCGAAAGCTTACTTGCTTGAACCGTAAAGCTACCGAGAATGGGAGAATTATCTGAAATCAATAAAGCGTGTTTACTACTCCCTCCTGCCAGAACAGCTTCAATGTGCTTAATACACCAACTTTCGGAGCCTGATAATACCAACATGCGTCTATGAAAAGCTTTCTGTGCCTGTAAATGTAAGGCTCGAATACTTTCTGTTATTTGCTTGGATAAGGGCATAAGAAACCACACAGTCAAAGGAAGTCTGATTATAGGAGAAACAGAATGAAAAAGAAGGAGCATAGCTTAAATCTTCTAAGAGCCCTATTCTGGATAAAGATAGGAAAAGAGCTACTCTAAAGGCTTAGAAAATTAAATTATTGGATACAATAAAAAAGATGAAAAAAGATGCTTCACCACAACGAACTCAATTTATCATGATGTTTTTTGCCTTTGCTTTTGGAATGATTTTATCAAACTTATTGAACACACAAAATAATAACAAAGAACCATCTTATCAGCCTGAAATATTATTTATATATCGTGGTGTTGAGAAAACTCAGGAAGCTATAAGTGAGTCCGATAGATTAAAAATAACTGAATTGAACCAGCAAAAAGTGAAGGTGATCGAAAGCGCGGCATTGCGACAGCATTTCTTAGATCAGGCACAGGAACAAGGGCTAGATGTAGAAACTGTCGCTGAAAAAATACTTAAGTGGGATCCAGTTTCAGAGAATGAAGTAAATAGTTTTTATCAAATGCATAAAGATACGATCAAGAAACCTTTCTTTGACGTAAAGCCAAAAATAAAACGAAATCTTGAGTTGAAACGAGCAGCTACCGCACGTGAAAGCTTATTAAAGGACCTGAAAACAAAAGGTGATTTGGCTATTTTACCCTTGAGCTAGAGATAAAACTCTTTGTTTGGAAAGGGAATCTGATTTTTTTAATAAAATTATAATAAAGATAAATGGAATAGGTGCATTTTTGAATGATTAATAATAGACTTTCCAAGAAAATAAATAAGGAGTATCAATCGATGGAGCGAATGTACAAGACTTTCCGCTTAGCCATGCTTGTATTAGCAGTCTCGTTCTTGGGTGGCTGTGCGATGTCTTCCATGTTTACTGCTTACCCAGATCAAGCCCAATCATTTAAAAATGCTATTTATAAAGGAGATGTCGGCACCCTTGTCGACAAAAAGGCTGTTTTGCTTGAGCTAGAGGATGAGCGAAAAAGCGCTGATCATATGTTGTATATGATGGAGCGTGGTCGAATTAATCAAGTTGGTGATGCCTTTAACGATAGTAGAACCGACTTTGAGCAAGTAATCGACGCCTTCGAAGAGCAAGACTTGGCCGCAACCGTCCAGCTTGGCGAGACTGCTGCCCAAGGCGCATCCCTTCTTACCAACGATAATGCCATTCCTTATAAGGGCTCAGGTTATGAACGTATATTTGTTCATCATCATCAAGCCTTTAACTATCTAGGCAATAGAGACTTTGATGGTGCCGCTGTCGAATTTCGTAAAGTAGCCTTGGAACAGCGTGTATTGCTAGAACAACACGAGAAAGAAGTGACAGAGGCTTACGAAGAGGCGGAAGAAAATAGTATTGATATTGATACTCTTTCTAACAAATTCGCTGGTTTAGATACCATTGCTGGTAAAGTTAAAAGCTCCTTTCAAAACGCCTATACTTTTTATGCTTCTGCAGCTTTTTGGGAAGCAACAGGCGAGTTAAGTTCAGCATTGATAGATTATAAAAAAGCCTTTGAAATCAATTCAGATAATGAATACATCAAACAGGATATTGCCAGAGTTTCGAAAAAGTTGGGCGATCGTATCGAGACTGCAAAAACGAATGAAGCGCAACCAGGGCAAGGCTCGGTGGTTGTGTTATTTGAAGAAGGTTTTGTACCATCAAAAAGTGAAATAAAAATACCTATACCTACCTTCGATGGTGGCCTTATTACCTTGGCCTTTCCTTATTACAGCACAGACTTGTGGCCTGTAGCGCAAACCTTACGTGTAATGGGGAATGACTTTAACGAATTTGGTGTCACCAAAGAATTGGTCGATGTGAGTGCTCTCGCGGTTAAAGCGCTTAAAGAACAAATTCCTCAAATGATTGTTCGACAAGCCCTTAGAGGTTTTACAAAATACCAATTACAAAAGCAGTCAGGTGACCATCTTGGCTTAGCTGGGCAACTGGTTGCTAATATCTATAATGTCATATCTGAAAGTGCAGATCGTAGAAGCTGGTTAACCTTGCCACATAGTGCTCAGGTAATGAGGTTTAATATAGATGCAGGCGAACAAATTTTAAATTTGACTACGACAACAACACAAGCAAAAGTAAAGCTTGATGTTTTTGAGAATAGAACAGTATTTTTACGTGTTGTCGGTGTGAATAATCAATTAATACCACAAATATTTTCTTTATAGGAAGCAGCTAGTTAAAACTTAACTGAATAAAAATGATTGTTTGAAGGAGTATACTAATGAAGAAAGTTAATTTTCATAAACGTTTTTTAAGACCTATCGCTATCGTTGGAATAAGTATGAGCTTGTTTGCTTGTGCCGTAAATGAAACGGCAACAGTAGTTGTCGATGGTAATGACGCAACACAAATTATTGAAACCAATAGCGGACTGTTAGCTGATAGCTTGAGAATATCGAATACACACACAGGCTATGTAGGTGACTTGTTAAAAGTGCAAGCTACAATTACCAATGACTCAGATGATGAATTGAATTTTAGATATAAGTTTAAATGGTTAGATAAAAATGGCTTTGAAATTGCTGTTGATGGGCGTCCATGGACACCTATGTTAATCACTCCTTATGAGTCAAAAAGCGTACAAGCTGTTGCACCTAACCCGACTGCAAACTCATTCAAAATACTATTACAAAATTAAATCGATTATTAATTGTTTTTAGCTTAAAGAACTACCTATAAAAAATGGAGAAATACATGAAATTAATGAAGATTCTAGTCGTTGTTATTGCAAGCTTAATGATAGTGGCATGTTCCAAAAAAATATCCTATGGTGACGCAACGTCAGTTGAAACCACCACAATTGGGTTTGGTTCGACTGATTTACAATCAATCGCTGCGAAGTTGGTAGATGATCTGATCTCTTTTCCACCCATTGTACAAATGACTGCTCAACGTCGCCCAGTTGTATTTGTAGATAAAGTAAAAAACAAAACGACTGAACATATCGATACAGAATCTATTACAGACACTATTCAAACTAAACTACTGCAGTCTGGCAAATTCCGTTTTGTTGATATGACAGCGGTAAGAGCCGTTCAAGAGCAAATGCAGTTCCAAATGGATAGTGGCATGGTTGATCCGTCAAAAGCAGCAGCCTTTGGTAAGCAAACAGGCGCTGAATTCATGCTTTACGGCAACATGTCTAGCATTGTAAAGCGTAATAGTGATGCAAAAGATGTGTACTATAAGTTTACGCTGAAGTTAGTAAATCTAGAAAGTGGTATTATGGAATGGGCTGGCGAAAAAGAAATTCGTAAAAGTGGTGAGAAATCATTTTTCTAAATAGCTCAGTCAGTTTTAGAGCTTGAGTACGAATAAGTACTATTAGAAACCAGAATGAGGCCATCATGAACTCATTCTGGTTTTTTCATTTAAGGAGGCATTTTATTATGCAAACAATAATTAAAGGGTTACTACTGACATGCTTATTATTATCAATGAGTGTGTTTGCCAAAACAGAATTAGTTGAAAAACAAGCAAGCGGTTATGGTGCAGACTATCAAGAGGCATTAACGTCTGCTTTAATGGATGCCGTAAGGCAGGTTAGAGGCTTACAAGTTTCAACAGAAAAACAATTAAAGTTAGACTTTCAGCACTTAATTAAAGATAAAACTGAAAAAAAACAAGCAACAATTGGCGTTGAAGAAGATATTTTTACTCGCTCAAAAGGCTGGGTAAATTCATATTCCGTCATTAGTACTGAAAAACCAAAAGATAATAATGATTCGTGGAAAGTCACAATTTTAGCGAAGATTCCAATGCATGAGTCGGCTATGAAAGATGATAAGCGTGACAGTATTGCGGTCATGCCATTTCGTTTTTCACACCCGACATTTTCTATAGATGCGTCAGGCAAACCTAGCAATGCTTACCAAATGTCGGGGCGTATACGTGATCGCGTACAAACTGCTTTCACGCAGACGCAGCAATTTGCTGTCGTGAATCGTAGTTTTGGCAGTGAATTCGCTTCAGAAAAAGCGCTTTTATCATCTGATAATGTTTCTCCAAATGAGGCGAGTCGCTTAGGTAATGTTGTTGGAGCAGACTTTATGGTGGTAGGTAATATTTATGACCTATCGACCAAGGTTGAGGAAAAAGACTTTTATGGAATGAAAAAAGTCACCATGACAGATCGAATCGATATGTCTTATCAGCTCATTGAAGTTGCCACCCAGAAAGTACTGTGGGCCGATACGATTACCGAAGAACTTGATCGTAAAGAAGATGAAGATCCAACTACTTCACTTGATGCAGCCGCTATGTTGATTCTTTCTGGTGTGATGGATGTTCTATATCCGGTTAAGGTTCTGGATGTTGTTAGTGAAGATGAAATCTATTTAAACCAAGGTTCAGCAAGGTTAAATGCTGAAGATACCCTGGCTCTTTATAGTACAGGAAGAGTGATGAAAGACCCGGACTCTGGTCGTGAAATTAAGATAGAGGGTAAAAAATTAGGCGTGTTAACGGTTGTTGAAACGATGGCAACGCACTCTGTAGCAAAGCTGAGTGAAGGTGAGCTTAGTAAGGTTAAACCTGGCGCTATTGTTAGAGCATTGAAGTCAGCAGACAAGCTTGATCCATATAAAGATAAAGAAGTCAGAGCAACTGCAGGATCATCTGAAGCGCCTGTAAATTGGTAGTTTTTGTAGCATCGCATCTCAAATAAAACCGAAAAGTTAGTCCTTAGAGGTCTCTTTTCTGGTTATCCTTTGAACGACCGACTATACTACGCCTCGTTTTCATAACGGGGCATTTTTTGTAGTAGCGTATGTCAGATTCCGAATTCCATAAGCAAAAGTTTGCACAAGCCAGTATCGAGAGCATGTATCGTGTCTTTACGGTGCCTGAAGCTCCTGATTCGACTTTGAGTCGAATTGATAAGGATGTTTCAAATAATCTCGCGGGCTTTATGCAAAACCACATCGTTGCGGTAGAGCACGATCTTCAAGAGATGGAAAAGGATTTTTCCGACTCACGCATACCTGAAAAACCGATATTTGTCTCTGAGCACACACGGTTTTTACTTGATAAATTAGTCGCTCAGTCTGTTCACACATCCTCACCTAGCTTTGTCGGTCATATGACCTCGGCCTTGCCTTACTTTATGTTGCCACTATCCAAGATTATGATTGCTTTAAATCAGAACTTGGTAAAAACCGAGACTTCAAAAGCATTCACGCCTTTGGAGCGCCAGGTTTTAGGGATGTTACATCGCTTAGTTTATGGGCAGGATACCGAGTTTTATAAAGACTGGATGCATGATGCAGAGCATGCTTTAGGTTCAATGTGCTCAGGTGGAACTGTTGCCAATATCACAGCACTTTGGGCGGCCAAAAATTTAGCACTCCCGCCCGAAGGTAACTTCAAAGGGGTTGCTCATGAAGGTCTTTTTAGAGCACTGAAATATTATGGTTATGAAGGCGCTGCTGTTGTTATTTCAAAGCGGGGTCATTATTCCTTTAGAAAAGCGGCTGACTTATTAGGCATCGGTAGAGATTATCTCATTTCTGTAGAAACAGATGACGATAATCGAATTAAACTTGATGATCTTAGAGAAACCTGTAATCGCTTAAAGAAAGAAAATATATGCATTATAAGTGTAGTGGGCATTGCGGGAACAACCGAAACTGGAAACGTAGACCCGCTTGACGAAATGGCAGAAATAGCCAGAGAATTTAAAGCGCATTTTCATATTGATGCTGCCTGGGGTGGGCCAACACTATTTTCTCATCGCTATAAAGGCTTGTTAAAGGGGATAGAGAAGGCAGATTCGGTCACCCTTGATGCGCATAAACAGCTTTATGTGCCGATGGGAAGTGGCTTAGTGCTTTTTAAAGATCCTAAGAAGTTGAAAGCAATTGAGCATCATGCCCAATACGTTGTGCGTAAGGGCTCTAAGGATTTAGGGAGTACAACACTAGAAGGTTCCAGGCCAGGCATGGCAATGCTGATTCATTCTGGCCTAAAAATTATTGCCAAAGAAGGTTATGAAATCCTGATAGATCAGGGTATTGATAAAGCAAAAGCCTTTGCAAAGATGATTGATCAAGATTCAGATTTTGAAGTCATTACTTATCCTGAATTAAATATTCTTACATATCGCTATCGTCCAGATTATGTGAGACAGGCATTCGCTGAGGCTGATGATATTCAAATGGATAAAATTAATGCGGTGCTTGATCGGGTCACTAAGTTCATTCAAAAAACACAGCGTGAGAAGGGCTTATCATTCGTATCAAGAACACGCTTAGAGCCAATTAAATATAACTTACGCCCTTGTGTCGTTTTTAGAGTTGTATTGGCTAATCCGCTAACAACTCTGGCTATCCTGCAGGATATATTGATAGAGCAAAAACATATTGCGACAACATCTGAGGAAATTCAAAACGCACTTAAACTGCTGAGAACGCTTTGCTCTAAAGATCTTACCTGAGACATTTATACGTTACTTAAGCTGAAATCCCGCTCCCTGAGCTTGTCGAAGGGGGTTCCAGCTTCAGCGAATCAAGTTTCTTGCACGTTTGACCCCTCAATAAACTCAGGGCAGGCAACTCAATGAACCTCTATTTTTTAGTATAAAGCGGCTTCATCATCTAAAACTTCATGAATAATGTCTAAAAAGATTTTATCTGCATCGCTTAACTCTTCTGGAATTCTAACAATAGTTGATGAACTTATTTTTTCGGCTATTTTCTGACTAGCATTAGGTTCATCTTTTAATTCCCGAGCAATTTCCATGCAAGTAGTTGCCACAGCGGGTTCACTTAATACCTTACGGATGAACACACGAAGTTCACTGATGATTTTGGCTTGTCTACTTTGTTCTGCACTGCTCATAAAAGACTCCTTAATATAAAAAATATGAGAACACTTTGAGTATAAGGGTAAGTCGCTGTTTGCGCATGTATTTGTTTGAAATTCTTTTCTGAAATTCCGCTAGATAAGCAGGTAAATAACGCTACACCTGCTACGCTTTATGTTCATACAGATTTCTATTGGGTCGTAATATTTATTGCCATGATTAAGCAAAGAAGGGCTTCCCTTCAACTTATGTTAAATAGACTTAGTGTTTTGATGGTGCTAGTGCTTGCCTTTGGTATTGGTCGTGCCTATTCGGCTGATAATTATTTATTAGACGGCCAAGATAGTTCAATCATTAAAGTAGAATATCGTCGTGATCAAAGTAAAGTAATGACTTTAGAAGATATTCGACAACCTATTATAGATAGCCCGTGGCTAACTTTAGAAGAAGATTATGCCAATGTTGGTTATCAGTCAGTACCATACTGGTACCGCTTTTCAATCGTAAATCCAAAAAGTAAAAGAGTGAACCAAATAATTGATATTAGTTATCCATTGCTTGATAACGTAGATATTTATGGATTTAAGGGCGGTGAGTTAGTCCAAGAGGTGCATTTGGGTGATCGTTTACCCTATGCCAATAGATTGATAGACCATCCACATTTCTTGATCCCCATTGAATTAGAAGCTAAAGAAAAAATAACGTACTACGTTAGAGTTATAACTCAAGGCTCACATTTATTTCCGATTAAGTTATGGGGTAGTAATGAACTATTTGTGAGTTTGAGTAAAGAAGATGAGCTTCACGCCATTTATTTTGGTGTAGTTTCGATTATTATCTTCTTTAATTTACTTATTTTCATAGCCCTAAAAGAAAAAATGTACCTTTATTATGCTCTATCTGCTTTAGCATTTATGTTGTTCTTTGCGGTCATGAGAGCAAAATTATATCCAATTATATTTTCAAGTTTACCCACCTTTCATCATACCTTATTACTTTTGCTACCCCCAAGTTGCATCTTATTTTCTGCACTATTTAGTCGTGAATT
>CAXBKC010000022.1:0-18015 GCA_963975615.1 uncultured Oleiphilus sp. | reverse complement strand
TTCTATTAGGAGTTAGCTTGCAGTTTTCAAGAGACTCTTTTGAATACACGACACCGTGCCACTTTAATTCACTTTTAGCTTCAAACTTTTTAGAACAAAAAGTAATTCCATCTTGATTTATCGTGCTCAGGCCGGTGTTTTGAGTGCAGGAATCTAGAGGTAAAATAAAACGATCAGTGCTTTCCCAGCCACTTAAGCTATTTTTTCCGCATGATAATAAAGCAACTGAACCTGCTTCAAGTTCAAGATCAAAATTCGATATAGTTCGATTGTAATATTGGTGATCCGGGTAATCTGGACTATTGCTCTTAATTGAAAAGCTATAAAGACCAGGAGCAAGTTTTAAGTTGGTATATTGATCGCTTAAGAGTTGGCTGACCTTTTTATCATTAATGTAGATCGTGTGGTACGACATTTCTGGGACCTCATATGGGCGCGCAAAATAGATATTCGCGTGCTCAGGAAGGCTTGATAAACGGCTTGCTTGGTTTATTTGCTCTGTACTGGCAACTGGTTGAACTTGAGGTATGCCGCTACATGCGATTAATAGGGGAAGAAATAAAAAAGCGAATAAAATTCGAAGCGACATGTAAGTTCCATTAAATCATTGTTTTAAGGTCTCTAGTAATGACTTAAATATTAGCATAAAGCTTTGACTTGGCTAGCTGGTCCTTATATTGGTCTAATTGAACGCATACATGAAGTGTGTAGAGTCAATCACTCTCTTTTTAAGAGAGTGATTGATAGCAAAGAAATTAATTATGCACGACGCTTTCTAAATGCATACAAACCAGCTCCGGCAAGTGTTTTAGCAAATGCCATCCACTCACTCATCTTCGGGTTTGGAGCTTTTTTATCAGCCATACGCGCCAGCTGAAATTCATACCAAGTAATATCTAGCATGGCCATCTTATCAACGGCTTTTACACCCGTTGTTAAAGGGCGCAAGTTGATTTCATACGCAGGGTTTTGCATCGCACTGTTTGGAAGGTCTGGATCAACCGCAAATGGGCGACCTAGGCCGACAAAATCACACGCACCGCTATTAAGTGCATCAACCATGCCTTTAGAACTTCTGAATCCACCGGTGACGACAAGAGGCTTATCAGTATGCTGTCTAACAGATTCTGCATATTCTAAGAAATAAGCTTCACGCTTTACAGTACTTGCTTTTGGCTGATCATCTTTATCTCGATGGCCTACCATTGCAGGGCTTTCGTAAGTGCCGCCAGAGACTTCAATCAGATCAATACCATCTTCAGATAATTGCTTAATTACCTGCATAGAGTCTTCTTCAGAAAAACCACCTTTCATGAAGTCAGCCGAGTTAAGCTTGATGCCGACAGGAAAGTCAGCGCCTACTTCAGCGCGAATTGCTTTATAAACTTCACGTACAAAGCGCATACGGTTTTCTAATGGACCGCCCCATTGATCATCGCGCTGGTTATGGCTAGGTGATAAAAACTGACTTACTAAATAACCGTGAGCACCGTGAATTTGAACGCCGGTAAAACCAGACTCTTTAGCTAATCGAGCCGCGGTCGCAAACTTTTGAATGATGTCTAAGATCTCATCTTCTTTAAGTGCTCTTGGTTTGTTGAAGCCTTTTTCTAGGCCACGCTTTAAGGCAATAGCGGAAGGTGCAACAGGTTCGTTTACAATAAAATTAGGAATCTGTTTTCCAGGATGATTTAACTGAGCCCATAAATGTGTGCCATTTTCTGTGCCAGACTTTGTCCACTGGCGGAATAAGTTCAAATTACTTCTTTCATCTAAAGCAACGTTCTTTGGTTCGCCCAAGGCGTTTCTATCGATCATGATATTGCCAGACATAGCTAAGCCTAGGCCGCCTTGTGCCCATCTCTTATAAAGGTTTGCTAGGCCTTGCGTCGGATTATGTTGTTTGTCGCCTAGTTGCTCGCTCATGGCGGATTTGAATAATCTGTTTTTGATAACCGTACCGTTAGGCAAAGTAAACGCTGCGTCTAATGTGATTGTGTTGTTACTCATGTTTAACTCCGTTGTGTTTCTTAGCGCGACTAACTAGGCCGGACGTCTAAAAAAATATCTATAAAATGACAGAACCAAAAATGCACTCTGGCTTCATTCATTAGGGTTTTAATAAGCTTTCTAACGTTAGGTTGATGATTTTTTTTGGTGACTGAATATCGCCATCCATTTTCATTTTGATCAGGCTGCCTTCCCATGCCGACCAGATTAATTCGGCTATATCTTTCGATGGAATATCTGAGCGGATGGAGCCTTCCGATTGCCCCTTGCTAACAAGTGATTCGAGGCGTAATAACCAATCTCGGACGCTGGTTTGCATCGCTTGTTGGCAGAGCTCAAAAGTATTGCCTATCTCTGCTGCAATACTTCCAACCAGACAACCTTTCTGACAACTATTGTCGGCAAACTTATTCAACATAAAGTCATAAATTGTTTTGAGCTGGTCTAGTGCAGGTAGAGTAGATTGGCTGACAAAGTCATCAAACATGCTTAAGGCTTGGTGGTTGTATTCAACAATGATGTCGGCAACGTAGGCTTCTTTGCTGCCAAAATAATTATAGAAAGAACCCTTAGGTACCTTAACGGCATCCAATACCTGTTTAATGCCCGTGCCATGATAGCCGTGCTCAGAAAGTTGCTGAATGCCTTCTTCGATTAAGGCTGAGCGAGTCAGTTCAGATTTCTTTGGTTTGAGTGTGTTTTTCATCATGCGATGAATAATACGACCAGTCGTATATTTTTTCAACTGCTGTGATGAAATAAGGTTTTATTTTTTGGGGGGATAATAAATGTGCTTACCTTCGACTGAGATAGCAGGTTGTGATTTGAAATAGAATAAACTAGGTTAAAAACCTAGCTTATTCGAAATTAAGGCTAAAAACTAAGCACTTAATTTTTTACGGCTAAAGCCTAAGCCCATTAGACCAAGGCCAAATAAAGCAAGTGTAGCTGGCTCAGAAACAGAAACAGCAGCAGCGGTAACATCAGCTGTTAAAGTTACATTACCAAGATAGAAATCTCCGCCGCGATTTCTAACCGAAACAAACAATGTGCCATCATCATTTAGTGATGCTACACCAGATGCGTT
The DNA here is from genome assembly GCA_963975615.1 of uncultured Oleiphilus sp. GTDB lineage: Bacteria > Pseudomonadota > Gammaproteobacteria > Pseudomonadales > Oleiphilaceae > PZPK01. The sequence continues at coordinate 14,918 of CAXBKC010000022.1, read as the reverse complement.
AACATTCAAGCCAAGCGCACCGCTATCAATTTCAAATGTACCGAGATTTGTAACATTAACAATAATTCTGGCCCACTCGCCTGCCCACCAGTCACCATCATCAGAGAATTGGAACGAGAGTGATGCGGAATTCACAGTATCGCCGATTGAAAATCCATCATTAGTAATATCGTGAGTCCAGCTTCTGTATTCATTAAAATTATTGAAGAAGTTGTTTACACTTACAACATCTGTAACAGGTATTGCATGCGCACTCAATGACACTGCAAATATGCAAGAAGCCATTGCTATTTTCATTATTTTTAACATAGTCGTTTTCCTTACTTAATTGTGCGGCCCAGCTGCCTCTTAATATAGATAATAGGTCTGTGGCTTTCCGTCACTACCTCACGATAGTTTTGGCGGTTTATGATAAACGCATACACACAAATATACGCAAAAAGCTTTAATGCAAAAAACGAGCCTTAGTTTTAATTTCCTATGAGGAATAATGATTTAAATATCTGCTAGGTTTGTATGGAAGGGTAAAATGTAAAGAAACATGACGTTTTTTTAATAAATTGGTTTGCATCGCAGGGATAAACTTATTCGCTAAACCAACTTTTCCTATTCAGCCCATATGTCGATAGAATTTCTGATAGCCGGCCACTTTTCTTTAAGGCTGTGACGCCTGAATCTAAGGCATTCGCCCATGCTTCTCTCTTCGGAGCGTGTAAGGAGAAAACAATAAATACTTTTTCTAGCTCCTGTAAGCAGCCTGCGGATTTTATTGTTCTCTGAAGCCCAGACTTTAGTAGCTCGTAAGCAATAACAGTCTTATCCTCTGCAAAGGTATCAATTCGTTTTATTTGAAGTAATTTGAATAAGCGAGAATGGGTATTCTTGCCTGCGATTGTCGTGATTTTAGAACTATTCTGGTGCTTTGCTATCCACCTGTCTAAAGGCGGATGAGGGTAGCCATAGTTATTAATCCAGCCAAAAACTTTGTTGTCTAAGGATCGGACGTCGTTATATTGCCAGTCTTCTTCTACTCGTTGATAAAAACAAATTTGAGATTCACCCAGAGCTGTTTTGGGGAAATGATATAACTTGCTTGTTTCTTTGCCGTAACCCATGCCGACAACGCCGTCTAGTTGACCTGATTTTGTGAGGCTTTTGGCTCTCGCCCAGTTAAGGAGTTTGTAGTTTAAGGTGTATCCGGATAAGGCTAGCGCTTCTTTAGCAATATCAATCATGATGCCTGGTTGTGGCGATGATGGCTCACAATTATACGGGCACCAAGGGTCGGCTGCTATGTTAATGGTGTGAGTGTTAGCCAGAATAAAGTTGCTTAAGCTTAGGAAAGTACAAAAGAGGGTGATTTTTTTAAAGGGAAACAACATAAAGCTCTCCATTTATGGTGGGGTAACCGTAGCTCTCATGATTATATAAGGAAAGGAGATTGATGACCGCTAGCAAGCTTTATTCCGTAATTTTCTATCTGACGTTCTTGATCGATTTTATAAGCCCAGATTAACTGGGCTTGGCCAAACTACTAACTTCATCAGGGCTAAGTTCTCTATATTCGCCTTCATTTAGATCTTCATCTAAAGCAACGTCACCAATTTTTTCACGATGCAGGCCTTCAACATGATTGCCTAAAGCTGCAAACATCCTTTTAACTTGGTGGTATTTTCCTTCATTTAAAGTAACTAATACTTCAGTATCTGAAATACGTTTTAGAGTGGCTGGTTGGGTAGGATCTTTTTCACCACGAAGGGTAATGCCATTTTCAAACTGCTTCTCGGCAGTGTCTATTAAGGGTTCTGCTAACCAAGCACGATAAGTCTTTGGTTTGTGATGCTTAGGCGAGGTAATGAAATGAGACCATTTTCCGTCATCGGTAATTAATAATAAACCAGTGGTATCCAGATCCAAGCGGCCAACAGTGTGAAGTTTATTGATGGCGAGTTCATCGTACATTATATCGAAAACAATCGGGTGGTCGAAATCTGTATTGGCACACACCATTGCGGGTGGTTTGTGCATCATGTAATAACGGAAGCCTTCATGTAAGACTAAGGTTTGGCCATCTAGCATGACAATGTCTGTAGCTATGGCTATTTTAGTAGAGCCACTTTTCACTACACGGCCATTGACGTTCACTCGCTTGCTTCTAAGCGCCTGAGTCGCCAGACTTCTAGTGAGTTGAGTGCATTCACAAACATATTTATCGAGCCGCATAACAGATCCTTTTAAAGAGGTGCGTAGTGTACGCCAAAGCGAAACATCAAGCGAAGTTGAAAACAGGAATATCTTCAATCTAGTGATCGAGTTAGCATCGCTAACTTTAAAAACTGAGTATCATCTCTTCCCAATAAAAATAAAAAATAAAGTCACAGGGCTGTTGTTATGCGCCAATCGGCAAGCAAATCATCTAATAAACTAATTTTATTTCTGGTTATCGGTATCGCTCTTTTGATCACCATTGGCATTGTTGTCTATCAGCAATTACCAAAAGCTAGCAATTCTGTATCAGGCTTAGATTTAAAGGCGCCGCATGAGATAGTGTCTAGTACTGAAGCTTTGCTTGTGACGCATAAAGCTGTGCAAGCTAAAGCTATAAGTGAAATAGATACCATGGTTGAAGGGCTTGCAGATCGTATGCAAAAGCAGTTTGCTGACAACATCCATTTGATTTCTATTCAGGTCGGCCTAAAAAGCTTGCGTGATGATTTGAACCGAACCTATCCCGAGCAAGGTAATGAGATTTTTGTCCGAATATTGAACAAGGCATTTCCAGAGTGGATGTCTGCAATACTTAAGGCGATTGCGTTAATGGATGAATATGAGGCCTGGCTTCAAGGCATGCTAGTCAGTTTGAATGATATGAACCTATTTGAACAGCAAGGAGTGCTTTGGGAAAAACGCCGTGAATTATTTGGTGATGCGGCCACTCAAATTTGGCAAGAAGAAATTAGTGCAGAGCAAGAACGGCAGGTAACAATGAAGCGAACGATGGAGATTCTTGACCGTTCTTACGATACTCAAATGCAGGAACGTATATATATATTGCAAAGCACATTTCAAGAAAGTTATGCAGATAGAATTCAAAATATGCTTATTGATCCAAAAGGTGTATTGACACAAGTGTTCTTTGGTTTTGATGCGGTACAAAGAGACTTAAAAGCACTGCCGCCAGAAGAAAGGCAGGTTCAAATTAATGACATTCGTAAAGCTATGGGCTTTTCTGATGAGCAGATTAAGGCTCAGGCTGAGTCAGATCAGGTGCGTGATAAGCGTTGGCAGAATGGTTATGCCTACATGGAAGCGCGAAAGCTAGCAGAGTCAGAGTTTTCAGGTGATGAATTGACGCAAGAAATGGATAAAATCCGTGAGAATTTTTTTGCTCATGAAGCGAAGACAATAAAAAAAGAAGAAGAAATGGACTTTGATCGCTATGCTCGTCCGCATATTTATGGACGTAATTGATCTAAAATAAGGCTGTAAAATGGAAGGAATTAGAGCTCACTCCAAGTTGTATATCTGGAAAAATAGCCGTATGTGCTTGGGCATTAATCATCAACCTTTTCGTAACTATACCCTAGCGTGGAGTCAGTTACTGGTTAGTATTCAAGGAACTATCCGGCTTCAGTTAGAGGATGGATCGGAAGTAGAGACACGAACGTGTCTGATAAAAGCAGGAAGCGATGTTAAAGAAACGTATATCAATACCCGCAATGCGGTAATAGCTATTTATTACTTTAATCCAATTTCCCAGGAATTTTATATTTTACAAAACCAGATGCTTAATGCGAGAGCCGAGGTCTATTATCAGCACCCGACTGAGGATCTTTTAGTTCAGAAGCTCTTATCTATTTTGACAAAACCTTTATCGACAAGCGAAACGTTTTCTTTAGTTCAGGGAGTTATTGTACCAACTCATTTACGGCGTATCATCGTTAAAGAGTTTGATGTAAGAATTATTGAAACAGTACAAAATATTAGAAAATCTTTTCGAAGTAAGCTGTCAGTGAGTGATTATGCTAAAAATGTACATTTATCTGAGTCGCGCCTCAATAAACTATTTAAAGACCAAATAGGTATTCCTATCACCAAGTATAGGCTTCAGTTTCGTCTGTCTGTGGGTGTTATTCTCTTGGCCGCGAGATATTCTGTCACTGATGCTGCTTATGGTGCAGGCTTTTCGAGTACGGCGCACTTTTCAAAGTGCTTCAGCGATATGATTGGGGTACAGCCATCCACTACCTTTTTAAAGCCACCCTTTGTAAGTTCATATATCTGTGAGGAAGCGTTGAAAGCGATCGAACCTACTTTTAAGTGAGACCTGCTTGATGATTGATTGAGCTTACAGTTGTGTTGAGTTGTGATCTAGTTCTAATAAAAGTGCCAATTCGTGAAAGCGAGATACATTTACTTTTTGTAACTTAAGCTCAGGATTGTCGACAAGCCTAAAAAAATAAATATAAACGAACAAAGAGGTTGATCCCATGAATAAATCAATACTAGAGCGATTAGCTGTAGGTACCGGCGCTTTACTTTTCTCAATTAGCGCATTTAGTTTTACCCCAAGTCCGACTCCAAATCCAGACCCAGACCCTACTCCTGACCCTTGTCAAAGCGACTGTGATTTCACTCGCGGTCCTGATCCAACTTCAAGTTATCTTGAGGCGAGCAGCGGCCCATATTCTGTCAATACTGTAAATGTTTCAAGTTCTGTCAGTGGTTTTGGTGGTGGTACGATTCATTATCCAACGAATACCACCGGCAAGATGGGAGCGATTGCAATTGTTCCTGGTTTCTTGTCCCCTGAATCGTCTATCTCTTGGTGGGGGCCTCGCCTTGCATCTCATGGATTTGTTGTCATTACCATCGCGACAAACTCTACGTTTGACCAACCAGCAAGTAGAGAAACTCAGTTAGGCCGAGCCTTGGATTACGTTATCAATCAAAGCAATTCAAGCACTAGTCCAATTTCAGGTAAAGTAGATAGTACGCGTCTTGGTGCTATGGGTTGGTCTATGGGCGGCGGCGGTACCTTAAGGCTTGCTTCTGGTAGCCGTTTAGTGGCAGCAATTCCACTAGCTCCTTGGCATTCAGGTAGTAACAATTTTGATCAAATCGATACACCTACGATGATCATTGCTTGTGAAAACGATACAACTGCATCTGTAGGCAGCCATGCATCACCTTTTTATAACCGAATCCCAAGTGCAACCGATAAAGCTTACTTAGAAATCAATAATGGCAGTCATTCATGTGCTAACGGTGGTGGTACAAATGGCGGTCTTTTGGGCAAATATGGTGTGTCATGGATGAAGCGCTTTATGGATCAAGATACGCGTTATAGCCAATTCTTATGTGGCCCTAATCATGCTGCAAACACAGCTATCTCTGAATATCGTGAAACTTGCAACTACTAGAAGATGGTAGGATGTTATAAGATTGATCTTATCTGCGGTCTTTAATGATGGACTAGGTTCAACTCTCTAGTCGCCCGGTAATATTTTTGCCGGGTTTATAGTTGTTAAAGGCTGCTTATCATAAGACTATTTATAACAATAAAAGCACAAGAGTCAGGTGATGACGCAAGTATCTATTATTCCTACGCTCCATATATGGTCAAACCAATTATTATTTGTTGGCGCTTATAAAATTCCATATCGAGAGCATCAAGTTGTATCTGACAAGTTGATGATTAGTACCCAAGGTGAAATGAAGATTACCTTGGAAGACGGCAGTCAAATAAGTACGAGAACATGTTTGACCAAAGCTGGAGCAATCTTAAATGATCAATATATAGATGCTAATAATGCCATTATGGCAATTTATTACTTGGCGCCTCTGACGCAAGATTATTCAGCGCTTGAAAGTCAGATGGTTAAGGCGCATGAAGGGCTTCACTACGATCACCCTCAAGATGATCTTCTTATCCAGCAATTACTGGATATTCGAAACGAGTCATTGTCGCCCGAGCAGGCTTACCTAGAATTAAGGGATTTCATCGTTCCGCCTCTGCTACATAGCGTCGTATTTAGAGGGTTTGATCCGAGAATAATCGAAGTCGTTCGAAGAATTCGTGAAACGGTCCGAGATAACTTAAGTGTAAGTGAATTTGCAAAAGAGGTTCATTTATCCGAGTCACGCTTAGATAAGTTGTTTAAAGAGCAAATGGGTGTGCCTATTACCAAGTATCGACTTCGTTATCGCGTGTTTATTGGGATTGTTCAGCTTGCCTTAGGTAGGTCGGTAACGGATGCGGCGCATGCAGCTGGCTTTGCAAGTACGGCACACTTTTCAAAGTCATTTAGTGCCATTAATGGGATTCCACCCTCGGCCACTTTTTTAAGGCCTCCCTTCTTGAATGTGCTGATAGCCGAAGAAGTGTTGGGCATGATGAAAGCAGGTAGTACTATCGCCGAAAGTAAGTAGTAAATATTTTCGGCATAAATGCGAGCAAAATTGAAAAAACAGTAAACAATAATTGAGTAGCAACTAATGAGTAGCCCAATGAAAAAAAATACTTTATATGCCCTTGCCGTATTGGCGGGGGTAATAGTCATTACGCTAATAATTCTTCCAGACTCAGAACCACAGCTTATTGAAAATACGGCGGCTTCAAAGCCCATAGACGCTGATGTGGTCATTAACACACCCAAGACAAATACCATTGCAAGCATCTGGCAGTGGGAAGTCGAAACGATTAATGCTAATAATGCCCAAGAAACTACAGCAACTAGTGGTGAGCAGGTAAATGACATGTCTTCACAATTTCCCTTTACCCAAGAGTCTGTGTTCAAAGCACTACATGCAGTTAAATTAGATAGTAATAACGATATTATTCTTGATGATGATGCCTTAATCGCCCTTAACAATACCCTTGATTTTAGCGAGGTTAAATTAGATGGTGAGGCCATAGAAAAATTGAAAGACTTAATCAGAAAAGGTTTGCCCGGTGATGCAGGAGAACAAACCGCTCAAATAGTAGGTGATTACTATCAGTTCTTAGGGGCAAAGAATGAATTTAATGCACTCTATGAAACTAAAGATGTTGAGGGTCAAAGTATTGAAGATTATGAAGCCCAATATAATGAATTGATCTCATTGAGAGAGTTATATTTAGGCGCTGACGTTTCTGAGAAATTATTTGCTAGCTCAAATGCCAATTCTCGTTATATGTTTGAAAGTATGAAGCTTGAAGCTAATGACAGCCTAAGTGATGAAGAAAAGAAACAGGCTCAGGCCAAAATTGTAGAACGTCATGCCGAAGACTCTATCAACGTCAATAATTGGAACGAACGTTACCAAGCATTTTTAAATGATAAGCAATATATCGTCAATTCATCAATTGGGGATAACGAAAAGCGGATACAGCTTAGGGCGCTAATGCATGAACATTTTAGCCATGAAGAGCTAGAGTATGTGAGTCATCTTCAGCTAGATTCACTTTGAATGATGAATGAATTGCATTTATGAACGAAGTGTATTCCTGAATGATTTTCGAAAGGCTGTGGTTTTCAATCTTGACTGTTTTTTCCTTAATAGCGCTGACTCTGGCGCTATTCTTACTTTGGTCTATTCATACGGATTCTTCAGATATATTGAACAGTTCAGATTGGCATCTATGGCAACAGCCACTCTCTACTTCAGACGAATTCCCCGAGCGTATATCTGCGACTCATTGGCAGTTCGACTTTGAAGCAGCTGAGCAGACCCTTACAAAAATAAAACTTAATGAGAAGGGCGAACTCTTACTTAATGAAACCACTGCGGATTTATTGAAGGTCGCTGTGGCTAAACTCCCCTTGAATATGACAGATGCAGACTTGCAGCGGATAGAAATACTGATTGCCAAAGGGTTGCCGGGCAAGGTTGGGCAGCAGCTTTCAGGCGTTCTAACAAATTACTATCGATATCGGCAGGCATTAATCGCTGATACAAAAAAAATGAAGAATACGGAAACCAAAGAAATTATTTTTGAGCATACAGCCATGCTTCAGGAATATTATTTGGAAAAAGACATTGCAAAGAAACTTTTTGGCAAGAAGAACGCAGTGACGCACTATCTTTATGCTCGTCGACGTATTAATCAGGACTCAAATTTAACCCAAGAGCAGAAGCAGCAACAACTGAATGTTTTACAAGATCGGTTCAAGTCGAATGAGCAGTAAATTGGTGGCGTTTACGAATAATCGTTTATCTTCGTGGCAGCAAGGTGTGCTTGCTATTTTATCAGGGCTGCTACTTTCACTGGCATTTCTTGATGCTCAATATTATGTTTTCGCTTGGTTCGCATATCTACCTTTTCTCATTGCAATAAATGGCGCTAGTTTAATTCGAAGTTATTGTTTGGGGCTTATAGCGGGCTTGGTATTTGTTATGAGTGCCGGCTATTGGGTGATGGATTTCCTCATGCTTTCGAAGGGTTATGGCCTTGGGCTGAGCATCTTATGGTCACTTGTCTTCTGGCTATATTGTGCACAGCTTAACGCGCTGGTCGCATTGGGTTTTACTTACTTGAAACAAAGAAGTCCGGTGCATGAGTTCATCCTGTTTCCACTCGTTATTGTGACAATTTACTCGGCTTTTCCAATGTTATTCACTGTTCGCTTGGGCGAAAGTCAGAGTCAGTTTTTAAGTGCCATACAGGCCGTTGAATTTACCGGTGTGCATGGCTTAGATGCAATTATCGCGCTTAGCAATATCATACTGTTTAGGGTATTGGCTGGCTTGCGAAGAAGTAAGTCAAAGCAAATGGCTTGGCCGTATATGATTGCGCTTACTCCTATTGTATTGTGGTTTTCTTATGGCATGGTCGTGATTCAAAATTGGGACTTACAAATAGCGCAGTCTAAAACTGTGCGTATTGGTATTGTGCAACCAAATGAAGCCCCGAGCCTGGAAAAATCTACGCCTTATCCAGGTTATAGCAGGGCCTATCCCCCAGAGATGGCGATGACAGAAAGGCTAAGCAAGGCAGGGGCAGAAATTGTGATTTGGCCGGAAGCGAAATACAAGGCATACCTTGATCAGCCTCATGTCGCTAAGGCTTTTCAATATCAGCTTAAACAATTGAATACCCGTTTAGTCTTCCAAGATATCGAGCACATAGCAGTATCAAAGCAGAATGCTACGCCACTACAATATAATACTGCGCTGATGTTAGATAAGGATGGCCAGCAATTGGGTCAATATCAAAAGATGAAGCGTATACCTTTTGGTGAATATGTCCCTCTGGTCAGCGATATTCCGGTGTTAAGAGCGTGGGTAGAGAGTTTTTTTGGTAAGTTTCTGAACGAAATGGAAAGTGGCAAAGTTCATCAAGTTTTTGAAGATAAAATAATAAATATCATTCCACTGATTTGCTATGAAGTGATGTTTCCAGCGTTTGTCGCCGAAGCAGTTGCTGAGATAAGCACTGAAAGTGAATTTGGTAACCTTTTAGTTGGGCTTTCAAGTAATGGTTGGTTTGGCGCGACACGTCAGCCCTATCAGCATATCAATGCTTCGATACTTCGGGCTGTTGAGAATAGAATGCCTTTAGTGCATGCCGTTAATAATGGCCCATCAATCGTAGCGCTTCCAACGGGCCGGGTTATTTTTATCTCAGATTACCATCAGGCAGGTGGTTATATTGTAGATGTTCCTTTTGTAGACAACGTTGAGGGCAGTTATTTCAGTCAATATCCCAGACTATTTGTTTTTAGTGCTTATGGGTTATTGCTGTCGATCGTTGTGTTTACGTTCAGGAGAAAGAAGCAACGGACAAGCGAAAACTTTCATTAGGCCAAAGTGGATGCCTTAGATGTAACGAGCTCGTCTAAGGTGGTCTCAAGTGTTTTGAGTCCGTCTCTACCCGATACTTTTACTTGATACATCATCTTGTCTGCTTTCGCGAGTAAGTGATCAACAATTTGTGCTGGTGTGTCTTTTGATGGTTCTGTGCAGTCTATGCTGATTAAACCAAAACTTGCGGTGACGGTAATGACTTTATCATTAGTGTTAATTTCTATTTCTTGAAGTGCTTTATGTAATCTGGACGCGAGTAATTGCGCCTGATTTGCCTCTGTAGCGTGTAGCAATATAACGAACTCTTCACCGCCATAACGACACACTAATTCACCATTTCGACAGATATTTTTACTAATAGAGGCGACTTCCTTGAGAATTAAATCGCCTCCGGCATGACCATAGGTATCATTAACATCTTTGAAGTGATCCAGATCAAATAATAATAAAGAGATAGGGCGCTGATGGCGAATGGCATTTGCCACTTCAATTATAGCCGATTCTGTAAAAGCACGTCTATTTAGTAGTCCAGTTAGATAATCCTCTCGGGCTAGCTTCTTAAGTTTATTTTGGCTGGCCTCTAGTTCTGCTGTTCGGACTTTTACTTGTGATTCAAGTTCTTGAGTGAGAGTTTGTAATGCAATTTGCTGTTGCCAATCTTTTACTAAGTAAATAATGAGTGATGCTAAGGTAAATAGAAGTAGCCCCCATTGGCCTGCGCGGCCAATCCAGGCAATTAAGGCATGAGCAGTCAGCATGTCGAGCAATAGCGCTGTGAATAAGGCGAGAATGCCTGCAATCATCAAACTGCCAGTAATTCCTTCTTGATAAAATTGTTTTATACAGCCAGATAGTAGTGCCAATACAAGAATGATGAATAAGACATCAAAATAAGGATAAGCGCTAATAAAATTGAATTCAGTGAATGATGATAAAGACGCCACTCCTAAGGTAAAGGCGATGCTTACACCTAATACAATTCGGGCTGCTATAGGTGGATTTTCTTTTAGCCAAGATAGAATAATGATGGCTAGAAAAGCAGGGATAAGGAAGTAACTAAATGCCGCGACATAACGCCACATTAAGGGCTCGAATAGTATGACTTGGCTGAGTTCGTTTTCTGCAAACATCATGATGGCAAGGTTAAAGGATAAGATGCCGGTCGAAAAAGCAACGACCTTATCTTTTTTTATGATTCCCATGATGGTGCTAATGATGCCCACTAAGAGAATAACTAAAATAAACAATAGCCCCGTTAGGCCGCTTTGATAAACGTTATTCAATAGACTGAAGCGATTGCCGATGACGGCTTCTCCTGAAAGCCCAATTGAAGAGTAATCAGAGAAAATACGAAAATATAATGTATCTTGATCGTAGTCGGTTGGTAGGCGAAATATATGCCAAGGCCAGCCTTTGAAGTGGCTATGGCTATGGCCATCAATGTTACCAAAGCTATAAATTTTTTCTTGCTTGTGAAAAACTTCAAAATTCAGGTCAACAGAGTAGATAAATAAATACGGATCTCGCCATTGTCCGGACGGTAAATCTATTTTTACCCAAACAGTATTGTTGCCATTTCTGTCTGGCATGTTTTCAGGGAACTTGGTTTTCGCCCAGGTAGGTTTTTTAAAGAGCCATTGGTCAGATGTCGGGTCTTTAGGCAAGTCACCCCAGTGATAATACCAGTTGCCGCTTAGTGTTATTGGGTTATTTTCTTGAGGGGGGCTGAGTGCGTGGCTTGTTCCAATAAACAGAATGAAGAGCCATAACATGCCTGTAAAACTTAATCGAATGAGTTCCATTAATGCCATAATTGGGTTTGAAGTTGTCTGAAATAAGTAAGTATAGCAGCTAAAAAATACAAGGTAATGATTAGTTAGAGCGTTATGATGAGTGCAAAAGAATAGTCGAGAACTATTGTATAACCTGTCATTATTCACATGTTTGAAAATATGATTTTATAAAAATAATATTTAAGTTGTGGGCCTATAGGAGCAATCTCATACATATGATCAGTCTGAATCTAAGAAACCTGCTACAAACACTGGGTGTGTTGTTTGCTCTTTCAGCAATAGGGTCAGTGCATGCAAATTGCCAATATTACGAAACATCATTACCCAAACTTATAGATGAGAAGGCTTCACTGGATTCCTCATCGCGCTTTCTTGAAGCAATCTTAAAAGGCGATATCCAAACTCAAAAGCTAAGCTCAAAAATTAGTGTAGTTTCTTTATTTAAAGTGCCTTTGGACAATGAAGCGAAGGTCGCAAGTGCTATTCAACAGTTTCAAACCCAATTGGAAAGTTTAACTGAGCCACTACCTATGTCAGACGAGCTTGCCGTTTGTGCGGGTCAAGGTCAACGTTGGTTATCACTAAGTAATCAGAGGCGACAAGCTGAAGTAAACTTATTGAAGCAAAAGATTTCATTCCTCAGCCAAGCACCTTCGAAAAAAGTAACCTTAGCAAAACAGATAAGCGCGTGGAAAAAGATTGAGTCTGTTGCAGATGCTTTACTCTTAAGTCAGAGACAATATGTACAGCAAGAAGATCTTACCCTTGAGTTAGCACAATTAGAGGCTTGGGTTGTTGAATATCAAGCTGCCTTTAGCGCTTGGCTTTCTGTGTATGTAGACAATGATGCTGATTTTTCTTCTATTGATAAAACTTGGCTATCAACACTTGCGCTGTCTGCACCTGAAGGCGAGTTGAATGATCAAAATATTTTTATTTCACAAATAACTGATGCCTCTGATTGGTTATACATTCTGAGCGAGTCTCGTTTATCTTTATTTAAAGACGTCAGTAGATGGCGCAACCAAGCCTTACTTAACCAAGGTTGGTTTACCTTCTTTTCTCAATTGGTCTCTCCGAGTGTTTTTTTTGAAGGCTTATTCAAAGAGGTAATTTCAGCACCTAAAAACTTTTTGGATAACCTGAGTAGACCTTTTATAAAGGAATATAAGTTAGCAGCGAAAGAAGACAAACAGCTTGCTCTGTTGTTAGCTTGGTTTTCGCAGGTGCTTGCCTTAATTCTCTTATCTTTTATCTTGATTAAAATGGCGGGAGGCGCAACTTCATGGTTAGCCAAACGTCACCAGAGCTTGATTACAAAAATAGACAGTCCTGCCTTATATTCTTTGGTTAGTGGTTTCTTTTGGCTTCTCAAGCCAAATGCCTCGTGGTTGTTCTTATTGATTGCTGCGAACTCGATAGTCTTGGTTTTTCAGGACGATTGGCAAATTTTGTCTTTGATCGCTCCTTTGGGAACGATTTACGCATTCTTTAGAGGCTTGCGAATAATCATCGAGTGGGGATTGTCCCGAATTCACACCCGCAGTGATATATTTGTTTCGAGTCAGGCTGGGGAACAATTAGTACGCGATAGCCAGAAAATCGCTAGGGTGATATTGGGTGGCGCATTGTTTTGGTGGCTAGCCTTGGGAACTGGTGGTGGCTATTCTTTCTATTTAATTAGTTTGGTAGATATAGTCATCTTCTGGCTTGTCTGTTTATGGTTATTGACCAAATATAAACAGCCCGTTGATAAGCTCACTGAAATGGTGTTGGGAAAAAAAATAAGCGGAGATAAAGCAGATATTGGTTGGGCATTAAAGTTAATGCTCAGGGTTGCCTGGCCGCTAGTGTTCTTATTTGTTCATATCGTTGATGTATTTTCTAGCCTGAATCAGAAGTTGATGGTCTTTGATATCTATCGTTCACTTTCAGTTAAGTTGCTTCGTGTGCGTTTAGAAAGTCGCTCAGAAGAAACAATCGAAGAAGAGGAAGCGGAACCTGATCAGAGCTATACCAGTTGGATGTTGCGTGAGATGTCCGATGATTTGGTATTTGATATCGGCGATGCATCAGGTGTTTTGGAGCCCTTAAATAAATGGTTCTCGGATAAAACGGATGAAAATATAACCGTGGTGGTCGGGGAACCGGGAAGCGGAAAATCAACACTGATTCGACGCTTACCAAAAATCTGGGATCAAACGCCTGTTAAAGTTTTAGATGTGTCTGACAAATTAACCGATGCGCAAGATTTTTATCAGAAAATTTCGGAATTACTTGGTATTGAGTTGGTCACCGATGCTGGTGGGCTGGTCAAACAAGATAAAGATATTGAACAGCAAGTGGTGGTGATAGATTCGGCACACAATTTATTTATGGCCGAAGTCGGCTGTTTTAAAGCCTACCGCGCTTTGATGGAGTGTATGAATGCACATTTAGAAAATGTCTATTGGGTGGTGGTGTTTAATACACCTAGCTGGACCTATTTGAATTATGTCTTTGCTCGAGAACAGCGTGTCAGTAGCGTCTTCAAAATGCCAAGATGGTCACCGCTGGATATCAGGAAGTTAATTCTGTCTCGGCATAAAGGTGGTAAACGAAGGCTTAAATATAACAATCTATTGCTGTCGGCAGCGGCAAGTAGCGAATCCAGCAGTATAAAAGCAGCAGACTCTAGAGTATTTAATATTCTTTGGGAGCAGTCAGGTGGAAATCCTTTAGCAGCGATTGAGCTTTGGTTAGATGCAGTGAAAGTAAAAGGTCGCCTAGCAGAAGTCGGTGTTCCGGAACGGCCTTCAGCAAACTTACTAAATGGCATGAAAGATGACCTGTATTTTGTCTATACCGCTATCGTATTACATGCATCCTTATCCACAGCAGAGATTATGTTGGTGACGCACTTTTCAGAACCTATTGTGCGACATGCGGTTAAACAGGGTATTAACATGGGAATGATTATTCGCGATGGCTCAAAGCGCTATAAGATTGACCCGTATTGGTATGGCACCTTGTCAGGTTTTTTACATCGTAAAAACTTATTGTGGAACTAGGTTGGAGATAATCTATGGATAATCAAGCACTTCAAGATATTTCAGCCGTAGGCGACTTACTCGATATGAGTAAAGTCATCATGCTCCTATCGGCCATGTTTGTTTTATGGCTCGTGAATAAAGTCATACGGCGGGTTTGTGAAATGTTAATGGCGTCAATTCCTGCCAGACGCTTTATGATTCTTCAGCTTGCTACGCTATTTACTTTTGTTTGGTATTTTGTCGGCACCTATTGGGTAATTACCGGCATCATCCAGCCACCAAAAGAAATGGTTCTTGCTCTGGG